>JBAQPT010000037.1:0-3977 GCA_049306055.1 Minisyncoccia bacterium
GACCACGTCGTCGAACGACAGAGGAACCACGGTAGGAATTATTTCATGAGTCATAAGTATTTAGTCATGAGTCATTAGTTGGACGCGTAATGAGCACAGTAAGTATTTTTGTTATCTCAAGTAAAAAAGCATCAGCTTTCGAAAATGCGACACTGTCAACAAAGCCAATCCTTTTCGCGAGCATCAACTGGGTCTCGAGCTCCGCCGTTGACCCAAGCGCAATTGATAAAAAATTCTTGAAATCTGCTTTCGTCCTCCGCTTGCTTCCTTCGGCAATGTTCGAAGGAATAGAGACAGAACAGCGTCGCATCTGACTTGTAAGTCCGTACATCTCCGATTTCGGAAATTGCTCGGTCATGCGATAGATAATCTCTACAAGATCCATTGCCTTTTGCCAAACGATCAGCTCTCGATATCCACCCGCCATGTATTCGTATGACTTAGGACTTATGACTAAAGACTGTCTAACTTTGCATTCCGGCGTGCATGCCGATCGTCGCCACTAAAGGGCGTCGAGAGCCACACACGGAGTGCCTTTTCAACATCTTCCCCAGAAACAAATCGCGCGCCAATTGAGAGCACGTTTGCGTTATTGTGTGCGCGCGTTGAAGTCAAAATATCCATTACGTTTCCGGAAACGTCTGTTTGTTCGAGTGCCGCCGGACCGTAATACACGGCGGCTCGGACGCCTTTTACGCGATTCGCCGCTATCGCTTCACCCTGGCCAGATGCGCCTACTACAACCCCGAAAGATCCCAAATCAGCGGCAACCTTTTGTGCCATCGGGATAACGAAATCCGGGAAATCATCCTCTTCGTTAAAAGACGCAGGCCCGCAATCCTCCACCTCATATCCAAGCGCGCGTACGAATTCAATAAGCGATTGTTTTAATTCAAATCCCGCGTGATCCGACGCGAAATAAATTTTCATACACAAGCGAGCGAGCAAAGTGAAAATACATTTTCACTTTCGAGCGAGCGCAGTTTATATACAGTATGGAACATACTTTCTATGGATTAAAGATTCTTTCCGGCTTCGAGAACGTGTTGTACGAGCGTATGTGTGTACCCCATCTCATTGTCGTACCACGCAACAACTTTCACGAGATTTCCGTCAATCACACGCGTGAGCCCGAGGTCTGCAATTGCGCCATACGGTTCGCCGATGATATCCGAAGAAACAAGCTCCTCTTCCGTAACCGTAAAGACTCGCTTCCAGCGATCGGTCTGAGCCGCCACCTTGAGCGCATTATTTACTTCTTCGACTGAAGTTGGTCGTTCTGCGATAAAGGTGACGTCAACAAGTGAACCTGCAACGACGGGCACTCGCACGGAAAAACCATCGAATTTCCCTTTCAGTTTTGGATACGCTACTGCAGTTGAGATGGCAGCGCCGGATGATGTGGGAACAATGTTTTGTGCAGCTGCACGTCCTTCTTTCCAATCTTTTGTCTTCGAACCGTCGACGAGCGCCTGCGAGGCAGTGTAGCCGTGCGTTGTCGAGAGAACCGCTTTTTCAATACCGATTGCTTCGTCGAGAATGCCGATAAGTGGCGACGCGGCGTTAGTGGTGCATGAAGCATTTGATGTGATTACACCTACTCCAAATTTGTCCTCATTTGCCCCGATCATAACGGTTTCTGCCCCTTCACCTTTTGCGGGAGCAGAAATGACGACACGCTTTGCGCCAGCATCAAGATGCCCTTTCGCTTTTGCCGGGTCCGTAAAAACGCCAGTTGATTCAACGACAATATCAACGCCGAGTTTCCCCCACGGTAGTTTCGCTAGTTCTTTTTCCTGTGAGAACGCAACAGGCTTCCCGTCAATCATGAGTGCGCCGTTTTCCGCTGCGACGGCAAACGGCGCTTTCCTATACACCGTGTCGTATTTTAAAAGATATGCGAGATTGTCGAGCGATCCTAAGTCGTTGATCGCTACAATCTCAAAATCTGCCTTCGCCGCTTTTGCGGCCCGCACAAAACATCTGCCAATTCGCCCAAATCCGTTTATAGCAACTTTTGTCATTGCGGAAGTATAGCATCGGGACGCGCCCGAGTTATTCACAGCTATGGTCGAATCGTCGCCTTGCCGAGATTGAAGAGTTTCTTGATTTCGGTCGCTGAAAGCTCACGGTTGTAGACACGCATATCATCAAGCTTGCCATTGAAAGGTTGATTGAATGCACCGAAAACGAGGTTCCCGAGATAGCATCCCACCAAGGTTATGTCCAAAGTAGTAGGATCATTGCTCGCGACCGGAACTCCATTAAGGTATACCGTTTCTGTTGTGCCGTTATAGGTGACCGTGAGATGCGACCACTGCCTGACAGGAGCATCGACCGTCGAAGTCCAGTCGTTGTTAAAATGCCCGATCGTAAACTTCCCGGCGGACGTAACGGCGATATTCACGAGCTGACTGTCGGTGAAATCGCCCCACGAGAAGAATCCTTGATTGGTTCCGCCAGCATTCATATAGAACCACGTACTCGCAGACCAGTTCGCATTACCGGTCGAGAAGCCGCTGCTAGAGCACGAGAGATAATCGTCGTTTCCATCGATATTGAATGCTTGGCCCAGCATTCCCTGCGCCTGCGCAGCGTCGCGCGACATATTGGTCATCGTGCCAGTATTGTTGTTGCCGGACATATCACGCGTAGTGCCGGTTGTTTCCGATGCCCACGTCGTATCTTTTCCGTCAAACGTCCAATGACCGACAAGACCACTGGCGAGCGTTGAACCGCGCTGCAGTTCGACGGACGATGAGGTGAATTTCACGGCACCACTCTTTGCAAGCGTAACGAGTTCCGTCGGCCCAAGCGCACGACCGTAGACGCGTACTTCGTCGATAAGACCGTCGAATTGTCTGTCCGTTGCGGCGGGCCGCGCACCGATGATAAATTCTAGGCTGGTCGCTGTCGCCGGATCTGTGGACCCGCTTCCTGCGGCAACGCCGTTCACATAAAAGGTTGCGGTTGTCCCACTGAACGACACTGCAACATGTTGCCACACACCGAGCGTGATGGAGCTCGCATTTGAAGCGGGCGAACCTGTAGAGCCTTCAAACGCAAGATTGTTGCTTGAACCCAAGCGAAATATATATCCATTGACCGAACCCGTGCCGTTGTCGACAATTCTTCCGGCGCTGCCGCCACCCAAACTTGTAGGCTTGATCCATGCACTAATTGTGAGATCTCCCGTGAGATTAAGGCTCGCAGGAGTAGTTCCCATATTGACGTTGTCATCGGAATTATCGAAACTGAGCGCTGCGCCGCGTTTTCCGCTGACCCACGTCGCCGGAGGCGAGCCGCCAAGCGTTCCGTGATTTCCCCTTCCTGAAAAATCCGTCGCGCGGGTCGATGTCGCATCGTCAAAACTCCAGTAGCCGACGATGCCGAGGTTGTTGGGGGGTTTAGAGAGTGTCACTGGGGGTGCGACAGGATCCTCGACGCCTTCTATCGCGAGAGTCGAAGCAATCCACTGTGGACTGGTACCATTGATGGTAAAGGTGCCTGGATCGTCTGATGTAGCATTTAGCGACCGGCGCGCAGACCCCGCGGAAAATCCGGCAAATGCTGCGAAGTTGTGTGAGATCTCGATACCGTCAGCATAGCTGCTCGGATACGCGGTCACATTTGGGGTCGTAGCGTTTTGTACACCGGCTCCTGCCATAGCGATCCACAAAGTATCGCCTGCCCCCCACGAGGGTGTGAGCGACGGAGGATCAGGATTATTGCTGGACCCGCCGGCAGATGTGGCTTCCGGCGTCCCCGTGACGCCACTGATACGATAGGTGTTGTGGGATGATAAGGAGCCGCTGCTTGACGTTACATTGACGGTTGCGCCTTCCCCTCCGTCTGCGATCTTGTAGTAGATCGCGCCCGTCCCACCGCTTGTACCTCCGGTCGTGTTCACAAGCTCCGTCCAGCCGGCCGGAGCAGATGTAGGATCATTGCTTAATGCAACCGTCCCTATGTATATG
>JBAQPT010000038.1:0-6797 GCA_049306055.1 Minisyncoccia bacterium
GTCTTGAGCAGGTCGGCTCGGTTGGCCCGAAGACGCGCGCGCTCCTGAATTCTTGCGACGATGGCGCCGGTATGACAGAGGCGGAGAAACAAGCACTGATTACAGCTCTTCAGGCTCAGCTTAAAACTCTTCTCGAAAAGATTGCAGAGCTCACGGCCGCACAAAGCAGTCACTAACAAAAGGTGCGGGGTCCGACGCGACGACCCCGCACCTCCCCAGACTACTGTATGAAAAATCCACGCCCATCGCGCCTCTTCTTAGCGTTCGGTGCGCTGTTGTGGATCCCGATCCTCATCGGCGTCGCGTCGATGATCCTCATCGGTAGTACGCTGGCGCTCGGCGCTGCGATTGCCCTTGGCGTCGCGTTCGTCAGCGTCCTCATCAGCACCGTACTCCGTCATATACTATGATTGCGTACAGCATCGCAATTGTATTCGCCACATTCATCGCATTTCTGGGGCTCACGCGATTCATGCTCTTCATGATCGGATCGAGCATCTACGACATCCGCTACCACGCGCGACGTAAACTCACGCCGCATCACGAACTTCCGACACTCTCCATCATCATCCCTGCGTACAATGAAGAGAATACGATAAAGCATTGTATTCAATCCGTTTTCGACGCGACGTACGATATATCCAAGCGGCAGATCATCGTCATGAATGACGGTTCCAAGGATAGAACGGAAGAAATCGTGCGGACACAGATAGCAACAGGTCTGTGGCCGGGAGTCCAGCTCGTGACCCAGACAAACGCAGGCAAGGCGCATGCGCTCAACAACGGCATTAAAAATTACGCGACCGGCGAGCTTATCATGTGCCTCGATGCCGACTCGATGCTCGCGAGCGATGCGCTTGTGAGGGCAGTCAGCTACTTCCAAGTTGAAAACGTGACCGCACTTTCTGCGAACGTACGCGTACGCGGCGATGGAAGTTTTTGGAGTATCGTCCAAAACTATGAATACGTGATCGGCTGGCAGATGAAGCGCGCCACCACGACTTTCAATATTGATTACATTATTGGCGGCGTCGGCTCGACGTTCCGCAAAACGGCATTAGAGGCTGTCGGCTACTACGACACCGATACCATCGTTGAGGACATGGACCTCACACTCAAAATCATTCGACTTGGTCACAAAAAACATCGCATCGTTTTCGGCGCGGACGTCATCTGCTATACGGCCGGTGTGCTCGATTTCAAAGGCCTTCTGAAGCAGCGATACCGATGGAAGTACGGACACTTGCAAGCGCTCATCAAACATCGCGATCTGTTCTTTTCGCGCGATCCACGCTACTCGAAGCAGCTGACGTGGATTTATCTCCCCTACATTCTTTTTTCGGAAACAATGCTCCTCGTGGAGCCAGTATTTCCTGCCCTCATTCTGTTCATTTTGTATTGGTTCGGTGACATTCTTTCACTTTTTTCAGGGATAGCGGTCATCACTGGCTCCATGGTGCTCCATATCGCCGCAGAGCGCACCATGTCTCTTCGTGAGCGAATCAAACTTATCGCGGCCGCCCCCGCCATGTATTTCGCAGCCTACACGCTCACCGTCATTTGGTACATTTCACTTATTCGAACCTACGCAAACATTCGCTCGATCCTCAATGCAAAAACCTCAAAATGGGAGCCCGTTGAACGCGGCAAAATCGCCGAAACGTCGCTGGTAGTGTGATCCTGTGATCACTTGCACATGTTGAGTTAGTGTGGTATACATACGGCGTCAGAAGTCTCCTTTTGGCATCGACTCTCGCTTTAGCGAGAGTTTTTGCATTTGGATGGCTAATTTAATGGCTTAAAAGCTTAGCTTTTTAGGGAAACCATATGTTTACAACGAACAGGGATTCGTATGTGATGAAGGTAGTTTCTATTATCAGTGCGGCCGTGCTCGTGGTGGGGGTGTTCCCTGTCGCGGCTTCCGCAGATATCGACCTTGATTTCATCTCGCCGACGAATGCGACGGTGACTCCAGGCGCTTCTGTCACGTACACCCTTCAGGGTGACACGGGTGGAAATGGTGATACTGACGATTGGCGCAGTACTCGCGTCACTATTGAAGTGTCCGGTCCCGACATTACGGCATGCGTGAACGTACCGAATGTTACGAATGACGCGAACAACGCGACTGCAAGCGTGACTCTTACTGCCCCTTCTTCAGAAGGCAATTACACAGTGGTTGGACGAGCATATCGTCAACCAAATTGTGCATCGGAGCGTGACTCAAAGTCGACAACTTTGACTGTTGATACTCCTGACACAACGACGATTTCCAATGTCACCTTCAATGGTAGCGATTCAGTTACTGTCGAACCAGGTGAAGAAATTGATATTGATGTCACGGTGATTCTGAGCGGCAATCGCGACTGGGAAAGCACGAGTTGGAATATCAGCAATGATGGTCGCGGTGAGGCGTGCGAGAACACGAGCGATAACACTTCCGCAGGAACTCACACGGAAGGTTTCGACATCGACGCCCCGGATGCCCCAGGTACGTACACGATCACGATCGGCGTACATGGCACTGCTGGCAACGATTGGCACGAAGACGATGATGATTGTGACACGTCAGCAGATGACTCAATCACCCTCTCTGGCAAAATTATTGTTCAGGAAGAAAATCCAGAACCACAAGTATGCCCAGAAGGTTGGGGCGGAACGTATCCTGACTGCGTCGAACCGACGCCGGACTACGACGCATGCCCATTGATGGATGGATTGCAGCCGGAAGGCTATCCATGCCCGTCGATTATCTTCGATGCTGATCTCGACGGCGTTGCCGACCAGGATGACAACTGCTCTGCAGTTTCAAACCCAGATCAACTCGATTCCGATACTGATGGTGTTGGCGATGTCTGCGACGAAACTCCGAACGGTGATGAATCGAACGGCGGTGGCAGCGAAGGTGGTTCAGAAGACGAAGGTCATCGAAACACCGGTGCAGCGATCAACGCAACCTGCTCAGACACCGAAGATAACGACAACGACGGTCTCTACGACATGAACGATGCAGGGTGTGAGTCGACATCTGACGGCTCTGAGGAGAATCCAGTCGGCGGTATCGGCGGTGCTGAAGAGGTTGCAGGCGCTTCGTGCCCTGTCCTCTCCGTCTTCATCGGCCTCAAAGGTCAGACAAATGATCCGGAAGCCGTGAAGTTTCTCCAGAACTTCCTCAACACGGAACTTTCTCTCACGCTCGAAGTGAATGGCGAATACGATGCCGCAACTATCGAAGCAGTAAAGGCATTCCAGTTGAAGTACTCAGGCGAAGTCTTGGGCCCGTGGGGCATCACGGATGCAACAGGTATCGTCTACATGACGACGCAACGCATGATCAACATGCTCTCGTGTCCGACTTTGGAGATCCCAATGCCGGAATTGAATTAACTATCCCCGGGGAGACACATGACCCGCCGAAAGGCGGGTTTTGTGTTTTTATTTTTTTGCAGTAGTGTATTCGAGCAGCTCTAACAAATGGAGACGTGCAATGTTCGATGAGCCGAATGACAGTGTTGTGACACAAGACTCTCCCGCTACGTCGGAAGCGCCGCGCAAGCGGCCGCCCACAACAACGGAGACCGTCGGCATTCTCGGCCGCCGCAGTCGCCACCCCGACGACCACTCAGACAGAGGTTTCGCAGACAGCAGCGGTGGCAAGTATCACAATACTAACGACTGAACAGAGCCGCTGCCCTGTTCCCAAATTAGACCGGAGGCTCAGCCTCCGGTTTTTTATATATCTAAAATGAACCCGCCCGAAGCAATGCCTCGGGCGGTTACGTTTCGTTCTTGGCGCTACTTGGCCGTCAGCTCGTTGACGAGTTGCACAATTTTGTCGAGATACGCCTTGTCAGTGGGGTGTTTTACAACTTGATGCGAACAACCCACTTCTTGCTGACGAATGCACATCCTAGTGTCGCCTGAAATTGCGACCATTGGCTTTTTAAAGCCAGACGCACGCATGTACTTGATGAATTCCAACGTATTCTTTACGGGATCTTGAGGATCAAGATAGCCATCGAGAAGCGCGATGTCGATCACAGCTTGATGCCGCTCGAACAAGATCTGTGCTGCAGCGCCCGTCTCTGCTACGAAAAGCCGATGTCCTTTGAGCGCCATCTCGAGATCAGCAATGACCACTGCACGATCTTCCACGATCAGAATAGATGCCATGGGAGCCCTCCATCATTGAGCGAAGATTCGCTTGGGCATTGATACCATGAGTTAATGGCCTGGTCAAACATCGATTGCAATCCTTATTTTACGCGCTAGAATAGCGGCAACCTTCTCTTTTGAAGGTATATTCCGCGGCCCGCCTCGCATCGATAAGCGAAGCGAGTCGAGGCGGGTGGCGCATGGCTTGGGTATACATCCTAAAGAGTGTCAACGAGCGAAAGACATATGTCGGCAATACAACCGATATAGATCGACGACTCGTCGAGCATAATTCTGGAAAAAACACCTTCACCAAACGCTACGCCCCTTGGGTCGTGGTATATAAAGAAGAGATTGTTAGTTTGGTCGACGCCCGCATGCGTGAGAAGTACTTGAAAAGCGCTGCCGGTCGAAGGTTTATCAAGCAAAACAATCTTGTGTAATACATTCCGCGGTGGCGCAACGGTAGCGCAGCTCGCTGTCAAAAGGCAGCTTCCTGAAGGAATTCAGGAATGAAAACGAGGAGAATTGCTGGAAGCCGTCTAGGTAATCAGCAGCCGAGCTCGTGAAAACGAGAAGGTTCAGAGACTATCCGAAAGGAGTAGCCCGACTCACCATCGAGGCGAAGCACCTCGCATCCCATCCGTCAGAAGACGAAGGATGATGATATAGTCCACCCCCTTAGGAAACTTTGGGATAAAGTGTAACGAGTTGGTTGTAGGTTCGAATCCTACCCGCGGAGCCCTAGTGACGAAACCTCACAATTTGTGGGGTTTTGTCTTTTATTACTTGATACTTTGGAGGTTCTAACCTTCTCTAATTCGTCTTCAACCGCCTGACGACTTTTTATGAGTGTCTTCACGAAAGAATGGTAATTTACAAAGACCTTTTTGCCTTTTAGGGTGAGGTTCGAGCCTAAACATGCGAGTATCGCTCTTTTGGCCTTATCGTCTCCTTTTTCAAACCAAATGTGGGCGTAGCAGGCAAAGTCAAAGGTCTGTTCAGTGAGATCTATCCACTCCAACACCTCTCTGTTTTTGATTTTAAGATCGTCTTCGAGGATCAATTTCTTCTTCACCATTCCAACTTTGAGTGTTTGGTATTCCTCGTCTGTAATTATCGCTCTCTCGCTGTTTTTCGGTGAGGTAAAGTTGAGGGTAAGCGACTGTAGGTTCTTAGTTACTTCCTCGAGTTCTTTGTGTTTGCCTTTGAGAACCAAAGTGTCGCTATCAACTTCCGTCTTTCGAAGTTCATGGAGATGTTTGATTGCCCACTCTTTGAATCTTTCTGAGATAGTAATCTCACTTAACTTACCTTTTATATCAAGTATCAAGTCTTTGAGCTCTATTACTTTCTCTGGGCATTTCACATCCACCTTTTTCTTGGTGCAGTTGTAGTAGACATAATGATGGACATTACCGTTCTTGCATCGCTTTACTTTCGCCTGGGCAGTAATGCTGCAACCGCAGTGTCCACACTTCATCAGTGAGGTAAAGGCAAAACTTTTCTCAGGTCTTGGCCGAGGTTGCATGGTTCGGCCCATGATAGCTTGGACCTTATTGAATTCTTCCTCAGTTATCATCGCTTCATGTGCGCCCTTGTGCCATTCTCCGCTCTTGTAAGGATACTCAAACCAGCCGTAGTAAAAGGGATTGCTCATGAGTGCGTAGATGCCACTCTTGGAGAGGTGCTTGCCACCGAGGCTTCTGCGCTGATACGTTCGCAAGTTCAACTCCTTACGAGCCACGTCCCATATTTGCGAGGTGCTGTAATTACCTGTGAGCATCATGTCGAATAATCTTTTAACCACTGGAAATCTGTCAGGGTCCTTCATGATTGTTTTAAATCCCTTTTCTCTATCTGGTGTACTCATGTAACCGACGGGACACATGCTCGGTAGCCAACCTTCTCGGACCTTCTTTGCTAACCCTCGCTTTACGTTCACGGAAAGGTCTCGAATGTATTGGTTCGCCATGCCGAGCTCAACCTGCATCATGAGCACATTGTCTGTCGGGTAGTATGTTCGACCAAAGGTTACGATCTGTGCAATCGCACTTTGCTGTAGCATCCAACTTATCTGTCCGCCATCTACAGGGTTACGAGCAAGACGATCCAATTTCCAACAGATGATTCCATTCGCTTCGCCTTTATAGATCCTTTCAAGCATCTTGTTGAAGACTGGTCTTCCTGGCTTCTTGGCTGATTGCGATTCCACGAGGATCTCGACAATCGCCAAGCCTTGCTCTTGGGCAATCTTTAAGAGTTCGTCTTTCTGGGCATCGATTGATGCCGCTTGTCTGTCTTCCGCTTCGCTCGACTTGCGGGCGTAGAGGAAGTATTTGATTGTAGGTATTTTATTATTCATGGTTTTTATAATGTCGCACTACCTAGTCCGATATCTTCCTTGGATATGTCTTCTAGGGATAACTCATTTTGTGGCATTTGCGTGGTATCCAGTTCGATATTATTTTCCCGTAAATTTCCCGCTATTGCGGGAAACTGTGTGGTATCTTCTGGGATACTACGGATAGCCGTTTTTTCACCCTTTTCCTCGGGTATATCGGGGACCTCTGAATGTGGCTCACTTATCTCCACATCACCTTCATACGCTGTGCGAACGACAGTATTGCGAGAACCCTCAT
>JBAQPT010000039.1:0-17131 GCA_049306055.1 Minisyncoccia bacterium
CGGGCCGTCAAACCCGGTGCAAAAACGTGAATTCGAGCCTTATTCTGTCGGTGCCGCTGCTGGAGCTGCCTCTACTTTGACCAATTTGATGTCGAAAACGAGGGTTGAGTTGGCTGGAATGATGACCGCGCCATCTGGTCCGGTGATTTCTTGTGCGCCATAGCCCAATTCCGCCGGAATCGAGATGCGTCGTTCGCCGCCTTCTTTCATGCCGCGGACGCCGATTTGGAATCCAGGGACAACGCCAGGAGCGCCGAGCGTGAAGACGAACGGTTCGTTGTTGTTGTTAGCTGACGAATCAAAAACGGTGCCGTCCTCGAGCATGCCGACATAAAGGACCGAAACCTGCGAGCCCGGAGCTGCTTCCGCGCCGGTGCCAACAACCGCATCCTGACCTGCAACCTGTGGTGTCGGAGGAGTTTGTTCCGTGGTTTGTTCGGTATTAGTTGCTTCGGTGCCGCCGGAGAGTGAGTCACCGTACTGCATGAAGAGATAGACACCGCCGATAATAACTATGATAAGAACAATAATTGCTGTAATAGTTTTTCCTGACATCACGTAACGATACCTTCTCGTTCTAATCCTGCAAGTGTGGACAAGGGATATAAATCAATGTCTCGCTGTTTATACTCATACAGTGCCCCGAGCTCTTCATACTTTTCTCAAAGCGGCGTTCCAAAATCCGCAATCAACCGAATTTGCGTTCGTGAATAACGGCCTCGCGCTTGCGACGATCATTTCGATCGTGACGTTAGTCCTCGAAACCGTCCACTCACTTTCAGCATACGTACCGCTTTTTCACACGATTGAGTACACAACGGTCGGCCTCTTTACCATGGAATACATGGCGCGCGTCGCCATGGCGCCGTCGAAGTGGCGTTATATTTTCAGTTTTTTCGGACTCGTCGACCTTCTTTCCATTATTCCGTCATATCTTGCGCTTGGGAATGCAACATTCTTGAAAGCCGCGCGCACGCTCCGTATCTTGCGATTCCTCCGCATGCTTCGTCTCGTAAAGTTGGCACGCTTTGAGAAGCTGCATCGGAAAACAAAAAATAAGACGAGTCTCTACGCATTGAACATTGAAATTTATGCGGTCGCACTCATCAGTGTTCTTCTTATTCTCGGCGTTGGCATTTACGTGTTCGAAGCTGGGCACAGGTACGCGAGCGACATCCCGTCGGCGATGTTCTGGGTGTTTAAGGTCATTTTGGGCGGCATTCCGATTGAGCAGCCAACAACAACCGTAGGTCTCGCGATTTTGATCGCGACACGCTTCGCAAGCCTTGTACTCTTTGGTCTTTTGGTTGGCATTATCGGCACCATGGCACGTAAAGCACTCACTGGTTCCGACACCGACTGATTTTGCTAGTATGGGCGCATGGAACCTTTGGCCTCGCGAATCCGACCGCAGTCATTGAGCGAGTTTGTCGGCCAAGAACATTTGGTCGGCAAAGGAAAACCCGTACGTGTTGCGGTAGAAAAGAAAGAACTTTTCTCTTTCATTCTTTGGGGCCCGCCGGGAAGCGGTAAGACGACGCTCGCTCGCATTTATGCGAACGCTGTCGGCGCGGAATTTTTTGAGCTCTCAGCAGTGGAGGCCGGGAAAGACGATATTAAGCGAGTGATCGGCGCGCGTGGTACTCTCCTAAAACAAAAGCCGAAAATTCTCTTCGTCGACGAAATTCACCGCTTCAATAAAGCGCAGCAGGATTTTCTCCTGCCCTTCGTCGAGCGAGGCGACATCACCCTCGTCGGCGCGACAACGGAAAATCCGTCGTTTGAAATCATCGCGCCGCTTCTTTCGCGCTGTCGCGTGTTCGTGCTCAGCGAACTTGGTGAAAAAGAAATGGAAAAAATTATTGCGCGAACAAAATTGAAAGTGCCGAAAGATGCGCGCGATTGGCTTGTGCAAATGGTGCAGGGCGATGCGCGCCAGGCACTCACGGTCCTGGAAACCGCCGACAAACTCTATGGAAAAATTTCCGTCGACACATTGAAAGAAGCGGTGCAGTCGAAGCATCTACGGTACGATAAAAAAGGCGAAGAGCACTACAACACCATTTCCGCGTTCATTAAATCGATGCGCGCAGGGCAATCAGATGCTGCGATTTATTATTTGGCGCGCATGGTGGATGCGGGCGAAGATCCGAAATTCATCGCGCGACGCATGGTGATTTTTGCGTCGGAAGATATCGGCCTCGCGCAGCCGACGGCGCTTGTCGTCGCAAACGCGGTTTTTGAAGCAGTAAACAAAATCGGTTACCCGGAAGCAACGATCAATCTCGCGCACGGTGTCGCGTATCTTGCGCAATGCAAAAAAGACCGCAGTGCCTATGATGCGATTTTTGAAGCCCTCGACGATGTCAAAAAATTCGGCAATCTCCCTATCCCCCTCAAAATCCGCAATGCACCGACGAAGTTGATGAAAAATCTTAAATACGGTAAAGGGTACGATATGTATGACAAGGAATCATATTTGCCGGAGAAATTGAAAAAGAAAAAGTATTTGAAATAAACTCTTCAAAAGTATTTTAAAAAATCTTTCGTTCGGTGGCGTTGTGGGTTTGTCAGTAGATCTTTTCCACCAGATTCGATAATCGTACCTTTATCCATGAAAACAATACGATCACTTACCTGTTCTGCGAAGTGCAGCAAATGTGTCACCAGAAGAATGCCAACTCCGCGATTTTTCAACGTCATTAAATATTTCATAACCAATTCGATTTGCTCTATATCGAGCGCCGACGTGACCTCGTCAAGTAGCAAGTAGCGCGGTTTGCAGGCAATAGCGCGTGCGAGGGCTCCCCGCTGACGCTGTCCGAGAGAGGTTTGATTTGGGTACCGATCAACGAACTCTTCCATTCCAAAGGCCGAAATAAGTTCATGCATCTCTGTTTCGTTTAGGCGGTTTGCCAGCAATATATTCTCACGGAGCGTGAGATGTGGCCATAAAAATAGCTGCTGAAATACAAGAACGACGCTCGACGACGGATGCGAGTCTTCGGTATTTGGAAAAACATGATGTTTTTCATCAATGGTTATCGCTCCAGCGTCAGGAATGTCCGTAAGAGAAAGCGCGTGTAACAATGTTGTCTTGCCTGCTCCACTCGGACCTATAAGCGACGTGATCGTACCCGGTTTGATGGTGATATTTATCGCTCCTATTACCTCTTTACCCGCACATTTCTTTGTTACGCCTGTTGCAGAAAGCATATTACCGTTCTGAAAGATCGCGAGTAAGATTTTGCCTCAGGACATGCGCGAGATAATTCAGCGGACCAAGGATTAGTACGAAAAACAGAGCAAGCGCAGTATAAATTTGAATAGGTTTGTAGATCATCGCATTAATATTTTGTGCAACTCGAAATATTTCTGGCACAGAAATTAAGCTAGCGAACAACGTTGCCTGAACAATATAAATTTGCGAAGTCAGAAGCGAGGGAATTGTTTGTCGGAAAATCATCGGAAGTTGAATATGCCAGGTGATTTCTGCAGCTGAAAGTCCTCCCATTTGTCCTAGGGCAACGTATTGTTTCGGGTACTCGGACAAACTTTCGCGTATTACTTCGGCAACCGCTGCAATGTTTACGATCGCTAGGACCGCTAGCGCAGTTAAAAATGGGTCAATTGAGATGTGAAGGAGTGATTGAAGTGGGTAATAAAACCAGTACAAAAGCACCAAAAGGGGAATGGCGGCAACCAGGAAGGAAACAATTTTTATGGTCTTTCCGATTTGCGGTACTCGGGCGCCGAGCGAACCGAAGAGTACTCCGCAGACAATGCCGATTACAGATACCGAGAGAAACAGTTCCAGTGTTACCCAGAGCCCACGAAGGAGCGCCGGATAATAGTTGAGGATAATGTCGAGCGTTGACATTTATTGTTCGTACGGCGGCGCGAGGCGCAAGTACGAATTCGAGGAGAGCTGATACTTGGTGAGAATTAGGTCGACGGTCCCGTTGCCTATCGATTCTTCGATTGCGACGTTAAGCATCTGCAAGAGCTCTTGCTCACCTCGTTTAACAGCGAAACTGTTGCCATAAATTCGCAACGGTTTGTTGGAGACCTGGCGGATAACCCCGGGATTTTCTTTCATAAAAAGACCCGCAACATCGGGTTGTTCGAAGGCCACGTCTGCCTTTTTAGAGACGATGTCGAGAAATGTTTGATTAGGAGGTGCGTTTTGAGGAAGTGTGACTCGTTCTGCGTCAGGGTAGTCCGTTCGCGCAATTACGTCATCAATTGCGCCATCAAGCGTTGAGATTTTGACGTTTGGATTATTAATTGCTGCAAGATTGTTATCGAATCGGTGATCATCGGCGCGTGCGTACGCATAAATTGCGCTATAGAACGCCGGTGTTGAAAGGTAGCCGGCCTTGGCACGAGTCGAATTTGCCCAGATACCTCCCGCCTGCACGTCATAGCGACCGCTATCCAAGCTCGTAAAAATGGTTCCATAACCACCTTCTTCTACCCATTCGACATCAAGATCAAGCTGGTCGGCGATCGCCTCAGTCAGCTCGTAAAAGAGGCCTGAAAGCTTGCCGGTTTCTTGGTCTTTGAGGATATACGGCGGATAGACGATATAACCAGCGCGGATTGTGCCGCGCTCAAGTACCGCAGCTGCAGCCGCCCCCTGGTTGCCGGCGGGCGCGGCTATGTTGGAAAACATGGCTGAACTAATAAGAGAAACGCCGAAGGCAATGGCGGCGACCGCCATAAGAGTTTTGGAGTGCATATCGCACCTTGTAAATCACCGGCATACTATTGTCAATATTTGTCGAGACAAATGTTGACAATTTCTCGTCGACACACTATCATCCTGCGATGAACGATAAGACCCTTACGGCGCTCGGGATGAATGCGGGCGAAATCAAGATATACAAAGCGCTTTTTAAGCTGCGCGAGGCAACTCCTCCCCAACTCGCGAAGGCCACCAGTATTCGGCGAACGACTGTGTACAGTATTATTCAAGGGCTTGCAGAAAAAGGCTTTGTTATTGAAAACCCCACGAGACGCCCGCGAACTTTTACCATTGCTCAATCAACCGATATTGATGCAGTGTTAAAGAAAGATCGCGAACAATTGGTGCTTCGAGAAAAGGTGCTGCGACAATTCGCCTCCGAATTATCGCGCGCTGCAGCGGACGATTCATACCCTGTTCCTCAAGTTCGATTCATCGAAGAGAAAAAGCTTGAAAAGTTTCTCAATGATCAGGCGGCTTGGAATGAAAGCTTGCGACAGACGGACAATACGTGGTGGGGTTTCCAGGACCATACCTACGTTGAGCAATTCCCCCACGTTATCGATCGTTATTGGAAGCGCGCACCAAAGGAGACGATATTGAAACTATTGACCAATCAGACGTTGCTCGAAAGCGAAAAGAAATTAAAGTGGAAATACCCTCGCCGGCAGATCAAATTCTGGAAAGGAGGACGACATTTTCTTAGCAGTATTTGGATCGTGGGCGAATACGTCATGATGGTTAATACCCGTCGACATCCGTACTACCTTGTTGAAATACGCGACGCGACGCTCGCGAACGATTTACGGGAAGTTTTTAAGAATCTCTGGGCTCTCGTTTGAAGTTTTTTGCGATGAAGATGTGAAATAAAAAACCCCAGCTGGTATGGCTGGGGTCGAATCTTTTTTATCAGCTACGCCCCTCCATGCTTTCCGATGACGACGCGAGAACCGTTCTTGTACTTGCCTTTGAGTATGCGTTCGATAGAGCTAGCTACCTGGGTCGCCGGTACGCCTTTCGGGGTGTCGCCTGTTGCTCGTGCGAAAGCCGCATGCATCGTCGAGCCCTCGACGAATGGTAAGTCAACAAGGTACGAGCGCAATGCTCCGTGGCCTGCGAGAAATTGAACGAGTGCAAAGAGTGCGCCATTGCCAATCGTATAGTTCGCAAAACCAAGTTCTGCGGAAATCTTTCTTCCGCCGAGCGCGATATAAATCTTCCCGCGACCCGTTGCGACCATTGCGTCAGCAAGAGCGAGCGCACCAAAACCTTTTGCTTCAAGGTGCATGCGTACCTTTTCCCACTCATTGATTATTCCGAGTGCTCGTGGCGACGAGAACACGCCTGCCGCGTGTATTACTCCATCTGGCTTCACTTTGGCGAGTAGACGTCGAAGTTTTCTCGGGCTCGCTATGTCGCATGCGAGCCCGAGTTTACCGGAACGACTGACATATACAGGCGTATGGCCATACTTTCGGAGCAATTCCCCGACTTGGTAACCAATACTCGATTTTGATGAAACGCCAACGATGAGTAGTTCCATATCGTTTACTCCGGTTTGTGGGTGGCGATGACGGTAGTCTCGCGCATCCAATCAATCGCCGTTTCACTATCGAAGACGAGCTTTTTTGCAAGGATGTCGCGCTCATCCAGCTTTTTCACAAGTTCGTCAGGATCTACCTTGGTCTGCCACGACTCGAGCTTGTCCGTTCCTTTGATCGAGGCCTCGTGCATGATGTGCATCGCAACACCGCCAGGCTCGAGTGCGTCGTATGAGTTCTCAAGCACTTGCAACTGCTCTTCGTTCGTCAGGAATTTCATCAACTCGTGACTGAAGACGACTCCGTACGGAGTGTGCGGGAACGGTTTCGTGACATCGTGCTGTACGACATCAGCGCCGCTTCCGAGGTGTTCAGCATCCACATCAAGCGTGCTCACCACCGTGTTTTCACCGAGGATATCGGTGAATATTTGTGCGTGCACCGGTATGTAGCGCTTATCTGACGCACCAAGTACGACCACCTTTATGGGTCGTGTTTTGACCGTTACCGGCACATTTTTCAGCACATGTGTAACGATTGAGCGCTTTGCTCTCTCACGGTCGCGGACGCGATCGTCAGAGCGTGTGGCGTAGTCCGCATAATGCTTTTGGAGTTGCTGCTTTTCGATCATGCCTTTTCTCTCTCGCTGATAATTTCTCTTTGAGGCCGCGACAAAGTCACGGACTCAATAAAGGGGAGAAACACTGACGCTTCTCCCGTAAGCCCCTCTTCAGGAGGACGATTCGAGCTCATCTCTTCGCAAGTACCATTTTTCGGTGTCTGGGTTTTCGAGAACGATTTGGTATTTCGGGAATACCTGCTTTAGGGCAATAGCCGTTTGCCGCTTGTCGTCGCTCCCGTACGTTGCGCTGTAGTCCCATATGTAGATCTTGTGTTTGCGTAAGGATAGGTGAAGTGTTCCACCACCTAGGCAATCAACTTTCTTTCCCATTTTTGCTTCGAGACTCGCCACAAGATCCGTGTGGCCCGCGGCGCTTGCGTCATTTGCCCAAACGACATATTTGCCATCGACGGTGACCGACACCGCCAACTATTCGGCGTGGCTGAAGACGAGCACTGCAGGTCTGCCAAGCGAGCCGCGGGTGATAGCGACGATGCTGCCAGAGCCGGTGACTGTTGGACAGTTGTACCGGGTCAGACGGCGATCGCGTGCTCGTTACATGCGACCGCGGTGGTTGGTGGAGCGAAACATTGAGAGGTTTCTAGCTTACTAGTGCTGAGAACTTCTTAGAACTATTGCGTGTCCGACATTAACGCGCACAAGGACAACGCCGACCCCCTTTGCGACATTGAGTTATCCACACACCCCCAACCCAACAGCTTAGTCGGGCCTCATAATGAGGGCACTCGGCCGCGTGTCTGTTCCTGGCCGGGCACCTCCAGCTCTTGTCTCTTTTCCAAGGGAGGCGGGAGCTTTTTTTCGCGATACCCCATTGACACAGACGTTAGGCAGGCATAAAGTTTATCTTAGCCTCAAGACGAGAAGCCTGACAATAGGCAAGGTGGCGGACAACGCGAGTAATGTGCGGTGCGCTGAGTGTCGTTCGCTGTGGCGTCAACCTGGCGTTTGGGAACAGACAGAATGAACTTCCATCCTTGGGAAGCAGAATATCACCGTGAGGTCATCTGCCAACATCTTCCTGACTTGCGCGAGGAAGTGCAGTTCTTGGACTTCACGGTACACCGCCTTCAACAACTGCGGTCGCAAAGGAGACAGTTCCATGCTGCGTTTAAGAACCTCCTCAAACAGGGCATGTTGCGTCCCGCTGGACCGGACCGATACGAGCTAGTCAACTCCTTCGGGACCGACACTGTCGGTCTCCTTCTGCGGTGCAGTCTCAAGACGCGGATCGTCGTTCCTCTGCGTTACACCGATGTGCGTATCCGCCCACTGATCACCACCGCATATGACCGTCGCCAACATGCAACCGTTCCACAAACTGCGACGTGTGGCGACTGTCAAAACGAATCCCCTGCAGCAATGCCATACATTGGCACCGACCAACAAACGAGGACAAACCATAGTGGAAAAGAGGAAGCAGCTGCGCGAGGTCGCTGGCGAGAGGCGGCGAGACCATGCAGCCACACAGCGAGTCTCATCGCGCGCACACCGTGCCACAACTACGACAACACTTGCTTCTGGACGTAGCAATCCGAGCCAGCTGCTCGATTGGGCACGCTACCAAGCAAAGTCGGATGCCTCCGACTACATCCAGGAGGCCCTTGAATTTTCGAAGATGAAAAAAAAAGACCTTGCGAAGGCTCTTGGCATCCATCCCACGCGGCTGAGCCAGCTCATCAGCATGAAGGGAGAGTTGGCTTACGAACCAGTCCCGAGCGCACTGCTCTATGAGATCGCGCATATAACAAAGTGCCCCTATGAGGCGAGATGCACGAAACTGTCACCACCTCCACTTCAACCTGAGGCTGAGGAACGAACCAACCACTGAGTGCCTGCAAGAATAGCCGCGATCATGCGGCTATTTTTGTAACCATAAACTTTAGCCTAAGATAAAGTTTCGGAGATAGCATGACTGACCGGATGGACGACCTTCTGACAGGGATGGACTTGCAAGACCTCGATGACCGTCACGCCGCTCGATCCCCCACGCTCACGCTCCGCCGAAACCTTTCGCATCACGCCGCGCCTCTGCTCCATGATCGCTGCGGTCGCACGGTTTGGCGTGCTCAGCGCGGATCAGATCGCCCGCCGCGATGGTGGCAGCAGACAAAAAGTAACACGGCTCCTCCAACGCACCGTCGAGCACAAATTACTCAGGCGCAGGCCCGTGAGCGGGCCGACTTCGTCTATAGTCAGTCTACAGTGCACTGGCCAACGCTCAATGAGCCCCATCGAACGTAATCGATGGTGGTGACAGGTCGTGCCACACGAAATCCTCGCCACTCATTGGCGCAACGTTCATTTTGATGTCGACGTCTATTTGTAGCTCAATACCAAGGGAGTAGTTGTCAATCAACTTGTTGATGCCGGCTTCGATGCGTCCCCGCCCTGCGCGATTGAATTGATCCAAAATAAGCTCGCCAATCTTGCGGCCAAGCTCTTCACGCAGTTCGCGGGCCTTCTTCGTTGGATCCGGCAGCTCCTCCATACCTTACGCAAATCATAGCATGAATCCATTCGCACCTCGGCGCATGTGTTGGTCGCACGATCGGAAAGCTTGTGCTGACCTGCCGGGTCGTGTTCTACGAGACCACCAACACTACGCGCCATGCGCCCACCTCAAAATCCACAAACCCCTTCCCTTTCGCCAGCTCAAAGGGCTTGCTCGGTGAAAATAACAAAGAGCCGGTACCCCGAGGACACCGGCTCGAATTGGCTCTTAGGCCCAAGCGCCTCCTACTATCTCTTGCAAAACGCCGCGCACCAACATACCCGCAACGAATGCGCAGAGCACTGAAAGGGCGCTTTGCCCCATGTAGGCAAATACCAGGGATATGGCCAGGATCATCAACGCCAAACATGTGGCAACCCAGACTGCTTTCATGGCACCGGCTCCTCTGTGGTTCGAGACAAGCGCCGAATTGTATCCCGCACCTATCTCAAACCACGAGGTTATACTCCGCCTACATACTATCGGGCAGACGTCGCTCTGTCAACAACCGCGCGTGAACACGCGGTACTACTGGTTCGTCGGGACACTTCTGCGCAAACTGTTCAGGTGCTCAATGCTCTGGGATATGGCATTGCTACTCGGGTCAAGAAACTCATTTTTTTCCAAGAGGTCTTCCTTCGCAACTAGTTGCAGATATCGCGAAAACCCATCATTGATTCCAACAATATAGGAATATATCCCCTTTGCGCCGAGAATACGCCTGGTGTCCCCAATGCTGCCGCCCCTCCCAAATAGTAAATACAAATAACCTTCGCTAATCAGAATCTTCAAATCCTCCAGAAATGAATTGTCGGCCACTAGGAAGCGCCGCTCGAGCACCAATTGCCCTATGTCCAACGCCTCGGTAGAATTACTACTGGCAACAGACACCCCAAGCAGACGCTTCATCAATACTGACAGGGTATCCTGCACTTTCCCCTGCTGCCAGCGCTGCTGCCAAAATGCTTCCGCGCATTGCAACAGCCCTTCTTTCCCTGTCATGCGGTTCGTCTCTCGGTTCGTCTCTGCTTCGAGGAGTATCGCGCCTAGCCGGCGCACCGAACCACCACACAGCCTGGCTAGAAAACAGTAGTCATCTTCGTCCCTGCCAAAGTCATCGAAGAGAGCTTCGGCGTCTCCAAGGCCGTATGTGTGTGCGCGGACAATCAGATCCTCCATTTCGAAAGGCAACTGTATGTAGTCCGCTGCAGGTGTCCCTCGCTTTTCCAGAATCCGCCGCGCGTCGTGTTGCGCACACAGCCGGCGAGAGCGAAGGACTTGAGCCAATCATGCAGGACCTTCCGGCCGCCTATCACGGCAAAGAGGCTGAATTGTATTTCGCCGGCGAGCGCATCCGTTCGCTGCCGATTACCAAGGCCGAAATTGCTCGGGCGTGATATGATCCGGTAACCAACAAGTATGGAGGATCTAGGCCGCAAGAACGCATCAGAGAGATCCATTGGCAAGGCGATACGTGCGATAGAAATGCAGGCCCAGACAGGAGAGACGGGCGAGAGTACCAAAATGCCGGATCAGCGAAGAAAGTTCTTTGAGATTCTTGACAATGTGAGTGATCAAGTTTTTGCTCGGATCGAGGCTGCAGCCCTCAGTGGAAAGCGGGAATTCTACCTCGGAACTGTGCCCGGTTTCAAGGATCGCTGCGACGAAATTTTTGGGTTCGGGTTGGGCACCTTCCCCAAAGGTCTTGTAAATGACTGGCTCCGAGCGCGCGATCTGAAGCATATATTTCATTCGGAGACTTCGGCGATCACTTGGTGATTGTTAGGGTCGCAGAATATGAAATAGCATTGCGGTCAGCAGCACAGCAAGACCGCCAACCACCCACACTTTTACATTCGTCATACGCTTCTTTAGGCGGTCCGCCATCGTGTGCAAGTCGCCGTCAGCGCCCTTCGCGCCTATATTGATGTTAACGAGGCCGAGCTGCTTGTGAACATTATCAAGAGCGAGTCCGATTCGATCAAGCTCTGATCTCATGGCAGGGAGTTCTTTATTCAACTGTTCCTTAATCGACGAAATCTCTGCATGGGTATCTTGCGGCCCTGGGGTGGTTAGCGTGGTGAGAGGTGCAAAGACCCCCGCCAGCTTGGCATCACTCATTGCACGCAATATGTGATCGACCCCGAACCAATCACACCGAGCCCTTCGGTCTCGGCCCTGCGGGCGTCGATCGCTGGTGGGCTGATGGTTTTCACGACGCGCCGCAGCTCGCGCGTCGTGAAGGGGCTGGCCACGACGTATTTGCCAGCGTGAAGCTCGCGTCCGTACCGCTTCAAACGCATATAGGACTTGTGGATAGTGACGGTAGCAACCTGCATCGTGCGACTCCAAATGATGTCTCACATTTCCGACGAAATATTCTTATATATTAGTGAATATATCAAGTATTTATCGATATAGTGTTGACTAAATCCGACAACAGATATACCCTACTTTCATGCCTGCAACGCTCGTCAAAAGTCTCCGGGGCCTTGGGCTTTCCATTAGCGAATCCGTGGTCTTGGGCATCCTTCTCCAGCACGGGTCTATGTATGCTTCGCGCATTGCTAAAGAGGCACGCCTGAACCGCACAACGACGTACGGCGTTCTCGGAGAGCTTGTCGTACGAGGACTTGTCTCCAAAGTTAAATCTCGGACGGCCACTCAATACCAAGCGATTCCGCCGGAGATGTTGCCTGCGTACGCTGCAAAACGGCGTGCCGAAATGGCGGAGCACGAGAAGGATTTGCGCGATGTTGTTCCCCAATTGCTTTTTATGAGGGAAAAGTCACGTGTTTTTCCAAAAGTTCAATTTTTTGAAGGCGAAGAAGGAGTTAAGCAAGCGTACGAAGATACGCTTGAGAACAATCCGGAAAAATTCCTACGTGACATTACGGGCGTCGACGCGGTGTTCAAGCGGCTAGGGGAGAAGTGGGTAAGTAGTTATCTCGAGAAGCGAACAAGGCTCGGTATTCGTTGCACCGATCTTGCGCCCGAGAGCGATTGGGCGCGTGAGAGCAGAAGCGATGACGAGAAATACCTTCGCACGACCAAGTTCATCCCAGCCGAATACTTTTTCGACGCGGAAATTGCGCTATACGGCGATAAAGTAGGCATTTTCTCCTATGCGAAAGAAACTCCGGTCGCGATTCTCATCCAAGACGAGACGATTTCACATGCTATGAAGCAATTGTTCGATTTTATCGAGAGCAAAGCAGTGTAGTTTCGTATAAACATTGTGCGACATGTATACTGTGTAGGTGGTACAGGATTTGAAATCACTCCAGCGACAGTTTCTCGAATATCTTGAGATCGAAAAAGGGCGCTCCGTAAAGACGATAGAGAATTATGATCGCTATTTGACGCGATTTTTGGTGCAGACGAAAGTGACTTCCCCGCCAAAACTCGATGAGCGCATGGTGCGCGAGTTTCGCATCTGGCTGAATCGCCAAGCAGGCACCAGTGGCGACATGAAGAAGAAGACGCAGAACTACTATATGATCGCGCTTCGTGCCTTTCTCAAATACCTCCGCAAAAACGAGATTGAATCGCTCTCCCCCGAGAAAATCGAGCTTGCGAAAGTCGGCGGTCGAGACTTGGATCTCATTACGGCCGACGAGTTAAACCGACTCCTAAAGAGTCCCGCTGGCGATTCGTTGAATGAACTTCGTGATCGTGCGATTTTGGAGCTTCTCTTCTCGACAGGGCTTCGTGTTTCAGAGCTTTGCTCACTGAACTCCGATTTGGATCTCACGCGCGACGAGTTTTCCGTCCGCGGTAAGGGCGACAAGGTGCGCGTTGTTTTTCTCTCCCCGGGCGCAAAAAAGGCCGTCGCCGAGTATCTCAAGAAACGCGGCGATATGGGTGAAGCGCTCTTCGTCGGATACGGGATGGCACAAGATGCGGCGCGCCTCACGTCCCGCTCCATCGAGCGCATCGTCAAACAACATGCCGTGAAAGCTGGCATTACACGCAAAGTAACGCCGCACGTGATTCGCCACTCATTTGCGACAGACCTACTTGAAAACGGCGCGGATCTGCGTTCCGTCCAAGCGCTCCTTGGCCACGCAAATATTGCAACGACCCAGGTGTACACCCATGTGACTGACAAACATCTTCGCGACGTGCACCAGCGATTCCACGGCAAGCGTCGCTAAACGTAGCCGTCCTCATATTGGTCTTCAGGCATAGCTAAGTAGCGTTTTTCAGAATAAGCAGACGGCCAACGCCAAATCGGAGGATTCGGGGCGCTGTGTGCTGCTTCGGTTGAACCACGTGATATGCATTTACGTGATCGCCGGAGACCGCACGAATAACATCCCACTCTCCGCCTCCTTGCGACTGGCTAAACATGTGTCGCTTGAAATCCATATAGACAATTAAAGCTCATGTCCGGTGACGTTCGTGTGAAGAAAACAGCTCTGATATGATGCGGGCATGAAACTGATCTCGTGGAATGTCAACGGCATCCGGGCCGTACACCGGAAGGATCTATTCGTGCCGGCGGTTAAAACGCTGAAACCGGACATTCTCTGCCTCCAGGAGACGAAAGCGGAGAGGGGGCAAGCAGAAATCGACATGCCAGAGTACGAAGAATATTGGAATTCTTCGACGGGAAAGAAGGGATATTCGGGTACCGCAATTTTTACCAAGGTGAAACCACTCAGCGTTCTTCTGGGTTATCCGGAAAAACTTGTCCAGAAGTACAAGCTCGTTGAGGATAAATTCGGCGATCCCAATAAGGAAGGACGTGTCTTAGCGGCTGAATTCAAGGATTTTTATGTCCTGAACGTCTATACGCCCAACGCAAAGGGGGGTTTGGAGCGTCTGCCGCTCCGTCACAAGGTCTGGGACCCTATATTTCTCGCCTATGCCAAAGAGCTTGAGAAGAAAAAGCCGGTCATTTTCTGCGGGGACCTCAATGTCGCCCACACGTACGATGACCTGACCAACCCCAAGGCGAATGAAGGGGGGCACGGCTTCACGAAGGAGGAGCGTGAAGGAATCGATAAGATCATTGCCGCTGGCTTTGTCGATACCTTCCGACTGTTCACGAAAGGGAGCGGGCATTACACTTGGTGGAGCGTGTTCTCGAATGCGCGAGCGCGCAATGTTGGCTGGAGAATAGACTATTTTTTTGTGAGCAAGTCACTGGTGCCGAAAGTGAAGGCGGCAAAGATACACCCGGACGTTTTTGGATCTGATCATTGCCCGGTCAGTCTAGAGCTGAAACTGTAGATTTTCTAAAGGACATGTTGGAAGCGTGAAGTTATCCACATGGTGTCCTTTACAATGTCCAATATACATTTATGATTTCTCCTAGGTGACCTCGTGTCACTATTTGGGCCCCTCTGAAGAAAAAGAAGACAAACAGGGAAACCTGCCTTCCGTATTTTCACGAAGCCACTGGTCGGGATATTGCTTTCGGACCATTACAGCCTATATCCGTGTTCTTTAGGAGACGTTTCGGTGAATGAGTACAACCATTCATATAGAGGTTGCAATGCAACCTCAAACATTGGAAAAAGTACGTCCATTACCGTAAACAACAATCTTCTTTCGCGAATAGGCAAACTTAGCCGCTCTTGCGGCATCCGGATGAAAGACCCGGGTGTCCCCGGGAGCGGCTTTCGCTTTGTATGAGCGAGGGCTGATTGAGGTTATATCCTCGCACCGAACACGACCTCTATGCAGGTACCCACGAACCGGGCTTCTGCGAATGGACATCACGATCCTTTATTTGCTGCGCGATGTTCTCTCGAAGACATAACCTCAATCAGCCATACGACCCTTCCTTGATCGCTCCAGCTTTTGAGACTTAAGTGACGTGGTGCTTGTCTCGAAGAGCTTTGACGGCCGCTGCATCTTCTTCGCTTTTTCGATCCTTACCCCCTTCCCCGAGTCCGCGCAATTCCTTTTCGGAAAGCGAAAGAAGCTCTTTCGCCTTGTTTTCGAGATATTCCTCCGTATTTTTCTTTGGATCATCGAGTACTTCCTCAAGAAGTGCGTGCAGGGCCCATCCAAATTTAGGACCTGGTGACTCCCCCATTTCGATAAGACGTGCGCCGTCGATTTTGAGCATTGAGACGGAGATTGGGTCCCGCATGGCCTCATCGATCATCGACATATATTTACGAAGACGAAACGGATGCGCTTTGGGCCGGCCAGTACCAATACGATCGCATACTCGGAGGTTGACCAAGTCGTCGATGTTTTCCGTGCCAACGCGCGCAATAAGGCGACGGACCGCTGCGAGCGTAACGGTGTCTGGGTCGGAGAAGAACATGTGCGATCGCACGAGCGACTCGACTTTTACAATTGTTTCTTTCGGGAAACGGAGATCGGTGAGTATCTTTTTGGCCATGCGGGCGCCAACGACGTCGTGTCCATAGAACGTCCAATCTTTTTTCTCATCTGACCATCGGCGTGTCGCCGGCTTTCCAATGTCGTGGAGAAGAGCAGCAAGTCGCACATCGAGAGCCCATTTTTGATCTGCTGCGTGCTGAAGCGACCGGAGAAGGTGTTCAAAGACGTCGAAGGAGTGCGCTTGATTCTGGGCGCAGCCGATCCCCTCTTCGAGTTCGGGAACGATATGCTTCAAAATGCCAAGCTTTTGAGCCACATATAGCGCTTGCATGGGTCGGTCACTGAGCAGGGTTTTTGCGAACTCGTCACGAATACGCTCGCGAGAAATCTGCGCCAATTTCTCTGCGTTCTTCGCAATCCCCTCTGCGGTTGCGCCATCGAGTGCAAAATCGAGCTCAGCGGAAAAACGAATGGCGCGGAGCATACGAAGCGCGTCCTCAGCGAAACGATCATGTGGCTCCCCTACTGTCGCGATTACTTTGCGCTTCAAATCTTCCCTTCCGCCATGCTCATCGACAAAGGAGTCTGTTTCAGGATCGTATGCGATCGCATTCACCGTGAAATCGCGTCGTTTCAGGTCGTCAGAGAGCTGTTCGCTCCATTGCACGTGATCCGGGTGCCGGACGTTCGAATATGCGCCCTCGATGCGATATGGCGTGATTTCTATTACTTTGAGTCGCTGGTTCTCTGACTGCGTAACGACGCCAACGGTTCCGTATTCGTTTTCATAAAACGTTTCTTCGTAGAGCGGCTGAATCTCTTCCGGTTTTGCGTTTGTTGTTATGTCCCAGTCCTTCGGTTCCCTCTCGAGGAGAAGGTCTCGAACACAGCCGCCGACAAGATATGCCTCAAAACTCGCCTTACGCAGACGAGCGTGTACATCGAGCACTTCTTTCGGAACACGATGCTTCATGCGGGCATTCTAGCATCGCAGCGCTATTCCGCGTATGATGTTGACACGCTCTCGTGGTGAAATGGATATCACGCGACGCTTCGGACGTCGTATTCTAGGTTCGAGTCCTGGCGAGAGCAATTTAAAGCGAAGCATTAAATTGCTCTCGCAGGGCGTCGCCTTCGCGACACCCGTCGGGACTCGAAAGGCGGAGGCATGTTCCGTCAGCAGACGGAACAGCCGAGCCGGGGTCGCAGAAATTCGTTTGCGACGGCATACGAATTATCTGTGACCGAGCCTGGGCAGGTGCAAACAGAGATAGTAATTGCTGATCGACAAAATTTCTGTATAATCACGCTGTTTAAGACGCGGATATAGTTTAGTGGTAAAACGCCTCGTTGCCAACGAGAAAATAGGAGTTCGATTCTCCTTATCCGCACTAGGAGGAAGT
>JBAQPT010000040.1:0-3757 GCA_049306055.1 Minisyncoccia bacterium
TATTTTTTGGGCGGCCGATCGAATGTGCCTCGCTTTATTCCTGAAAAATGAGACTTGCGAGATTTCCTTCGTAAACTCCTGCGGCTTTGCCCGAGCGAAGTCGAGAGGTGTTTTATACTTTTTAAAAAGCACTTCAGTCATCCGATTCACCAATTTATCGGTGCATTGCGCAGAGAGCACGACCGCAACGACAAGTTGAAACGGAGTCGCATAGTTCAATTCTGTTTTCGGCGTGTGATATGTTTTCTTCAAATAACGTAGGATTTTCGCCATCCGTAGTTTCCGCGCCGCAACATTTTTCATTCCGCGCACGATAGCATATCTCGCCTTCTTGCGCTCACCAAAAAACAGGCGTAAGGTGCCTATGGGGTTGAAACCCTGAGGCTGATTTTCAACCGAAGCAAAAGGAGAAAAACCGTGCAGAGCGATGCGAAAAACGGCCCACGTTGGTGGATTGTCTGGCTCGTCGCCATTGTTGCTGGCTGTGTCCTTTTCGCACAATTCGTTGGCACCGCACGTGCAGAGCCGCCGATGGGCCATCACTCGTACCACTCTCACTACCAATCGTGGGTGAACAACGCTCACCAAGGCTGCTGTAACGATCAGGACTGCAGGCCGCTCGATGAAAAGCATGAGCGCATTCGCAACAACCGACTTGAAGTCTATATCGAAGGCGTTGGGGCCGCGAAGGGCACAAGCAGCTGGTGTGAAGTGACGTCAAAGCACTATCTGAGCAAGGGAAACGCACCCAATGCGTCAACCGCGCATGTGTGCGTTACAACCTTCAACGGCAGAAAAACGCCATGTGAGCAGTTCATCTGCTTTCAACCGAGACCTCAAACCTAGCGATCAGTGATATCGCAAATGCAGGCGGCCGCAAGAAGTGCGGCCGCCTTTCGAATGTATTGCCTTATTCAACAATAAGCGGAATCGAAACACTCTTGTCGTGTTCAGGAAGTCCGGAGGCGTTGTCATTGCGCAGCACGAGCGTTGCAGGACCTTTGTATCCGAGCGGCAGCGTGACCTGCGTATAAAACGGCACGAATTCGGGTGTCATCCAATCTCCCATCGCTTGCATTGGCAATTGCAAAAGGACTTGATTGTTACTGCCGCGCAATTCAAACGGAAAATTCGCTTCAAAATACCAGTTGCCACGCGCCTTGCCGGAAATCGTAAACGAGCCACTTACTTTTGTACCAGGTGTAGGCAATGTAACAACAATATCGCTCGTCGACGCATTTTTGTACGTCATCTTCGAACTTGCCGTCGGAGTACTCGCAACAGGTTTCGGAACAGGCTTCGTCGCTGGCTTGGTACTGGTAGTAGTCTTTCCACTGGTATCCGTCGCTTTTGCAGCCTCCACATTTTGCGAAAGCGATTCTTCTGCTGCTGTTCCCGACGTAGAAGGACGACTGCTGGCCCCCCAAATAGCCGCACCGATCACAATAACTAAAACTCCAAGGATGATGTAATTTTTATTCATGCGCTTATTCTACGCCCAGACCATCGAACGACAAGACGATATACACACCGACCCACCTATAGCTCCGCAATTACTTTTGCAAGCTTGTCAGCATCGTGACGCGCAATATCGGCTTCAGAGAAGAAGTCTCCGGTGATGACTTGCTCGGCATATTTCGAGAGCTCGTCATTGCACACCATTGGATACTTCTTTTCTGCTTCATATGCGGCAATAAGTTTCTTGCTCGGCTTTTTCGTGTTGCAGATCGCAAAATCAAATTTCTCAAGTCCACTGTAACGCGCCAATTCTTTCGCCATATCGACAGCCGTGAACCCATGCGTCTCGCCCCATTTCGTCATAAGATTGCACACGACAACCTTCCGCGCCTTACTCTCTCGCAGCGCTTCGGGCATGCCATCGACGATGAGGTTTGGAATGATCGAGGTATACAGGTCTCCTGGGCCGATCACGATAACGTCAGCATTTAAAATCGCCTCTTCGGCTTCCGGAAAAATTTTTGCTGCCGGAGAAAGGTAGAGTTTTTGAATGCGAAGATTACCGTCGTGTTTTGGAATGTCGATGTTAGTCTCGCCGACAATTTCCGTCCCATCCTCAAGAACGGCGTGAATGTGCGATTTGTCCAACGAAACGGGCAACACCTTTCCTTTGAGACCAAGAATCTTCGACGCCTTACGAATAGCCTCAATATCGGAGCCGTAGATAGCTGCGAGAGCTGCCAAAAAAAGGTTGCCGAAACTGTGGCCATTGACGGAGCCATTTTCTTTGAAGCGGAAATTGAAAAGCTCGCGCAACACGAGGGCATTCTTCCCTTCCGCAAGCGCGGCGAGCGCACGACGCACATCGCCCGGCGGCAAAATTCCGAGCTCGTCGCGCAAGGCGCCGGACGAACCGCCGGAGTCGAACATATTCACGATAGCGGTAATATCAAGCGGGAATTGCTTGAGGCCACGCAGGATCGTATACCCGCTTGACCCCCCTCCTATTCGGACGACTTTTTTCATGTTTAAACCGCCTTTTGGCGGTAGTCCACATACTAGCTGACGAACGCATCTTGCGCCAATTACCTGAGGGGGCTATAGTTTCTGCACATACCCCATATCGTATCCAGAGTATGGCGAGGGACTCGGCCCGTTGACCCATCGGCAACCCATCGGGGATGAAGGTGCTTCCGTACCCGCAAGGGGTAGATACTTTTGACAAGTCTCTCCTTGCGGAGAGATTATTTATTTTTATTTTCTAACGACCATGTTGCATTTGCTGAAAACGTATACGACTGAATCGGTTACTTCCGGCCACCCGGACAAAGTTTGCGACCAGATTTCTGATGCCATTTTAGACGCCTGCTTGGAACAAGACCCGCGCAGCCGCGTTGCAGTTGAAACGTTCGGCTCACACGGCACACTTATGATCGGCGGCGAAGTGACGACGAACGCAAAAGTCGACATGAAAAAGATTGCCGCCGACGTGTACAAATCAATCGGCTACACAGAAAAATTGAAAATTTTATACACGGTCGCAAAGCAGAGCAACAACATCGCGCAAGGCGTTGATACCGGTGGCGCGGGCGATCAAGGAATTATGTACGGCTACGCAACAAATGAGACGCCGGAAATGCTCCCGCTCGGTTGCGTGCTTTCCAATAAACTCGCTCGCCGTCTTGAAAAATTACGCCGCGAGAAAACGCTCGCTTGGATCAAACCGGACGGCAAAACACAGGTGACGATTAAGGACGGCAAGGTCATCACCGCCCTCTGCTCGACGCAGCATGCAAAAAATGTCTCGCAAGAACAGATCAAAAAGGACTTGATAAAGCATCTTTTCAAACCGGTTCTTGGTGATTTGAAAGGTGTGGAAATTCTCGTGAACCCAACGGGTAAATTCGAAATCGGCGGCTTCACTGCGGACGCTGGCCTCACGGGTCGCAAGATTATGGTGGACACGTACGGCGGCCTTATGCCACATGGCGGCGGCGCATTCTCCGGCAAAGATTCCACCAAAGTTGATCGCTCGGCGGCATACATGTGCCGCTTTGTCGCAAAGAATCTTGTTGCAAATGGCTACGGCAAGAAAGTGATGGTCTCGGTTGCCTACGCAATCGGCCGTGTTGAGCCAGTCATGGTTGAAGCATTCAACGAAAAAGGCAAAGATCTCTCAAAGATTGTTGCAAAGCACTTCGATTTCCGCCCGCGCGCAATCATCGAACGCCTCGAACTCCGAAAGCCCGTCTTCCGCGAAACGGCAGCGTATGGGCACTTTGGCGTTGAAGGGCGCTCG
>JBAQPT010000041.1:0-6730 GCA_049306055.1 Minisyncoccia bacterium
AAGATTCCTCGGAACTCTACTTTTCGTCCGATGTACTCTCGTTTGCGCCATACGTTTCCAGCGTGCTCGTAATGGAAAACGGACAGATGGTTACGAAAAACAAGAATGGTATCGAGGTACGCGACATTGCGAAAGGAAAAAGTATAAAACCAAAATTTGAGAAGAATGCGATTGTGGGTTCGGAAGTAAGTAAAGGTGAATACGATCACTACATGCTGAAAGAGATTTATGACGAACCGTTCGCGATACGACAAATAACAAAAGAGCCGGATGCGAATTATCGTGTACTCGCAAGCGCCATCAAAAAAGCCAAAAGCGTCTATACCATCGGTTCGGGAACAACGGGTGGCGCGGCTGCGCAGATGGCATATTATCTTCGCGAATATGGCGGTGTAAAAGTAACGTCTCTGATTGGGGCGGAAGCATCGGAATATTACGAACTTTTCCGTCGCGGCGATCTCATCATCTCATTATCGCAAAGCGGCGAAACCGCGGATGTTCTTGAAGTGCTTGAAATCGCGCAAAAGAAAGGCGTGAAGATTGCGTCGTATGTAAACATGCCCGGCAGCATGATGACACGCATGTCGGATTATAAATGTATGACACAAGCCGGACCTGAAATTTGCGTTATGTCGACAAAGATTTACGTCGCGCAAATTGGATGGGGCTACCTCGTGGCTAAGGCCGTTCAAGGAAAACTTGCGAATGGCAAGAAAAATCTTAAATCGCTCGCTGTTGCGGTGGAAAAGTATCTTAATGACACTGCCGCTATTGCGCAGCTCCAGGAGCTCGCGGAACGAACGTCGTTTAACGACGACCTGTATCTTCTTGGTAAGGGTCAGAACCTACAGATCATTAAAGAAGGAATGGTGAAAATTATCGAGGGCTCGTACATCCATGCGCACGGCATTCCTGCGGGCGATTTGAAGCATTACGCAATTACGCTCATGGAAGAAGGAACGCCGGTGATCGCAGTTATCTCAAATGACGCACTCAAAAACGATGTGCTCAATGCCATCCATGAAGTGAAGGCCCGTGGGGCGAAGGTGCTCGGCATTGCGCCGGAAAAAGCTGCGCAATTCAGCGATTGGATTCCTGTGCCGGACACAAAGGAAACCAGTGCGATAATGAACGTAATCCCATTGCAACTCCTTGCCTACTACATGGCAAAAGCGCGCGGCAACAACATCGACAAGCCACGCAATATTGCAAAAAGTGTGACGGTAAAGTAACAACCTCGCTTATTCGGCGAGGCTGCGAAAATTACACCCTGTGTACTTTGCTGAGAGCTGCGCAAATGAGCCGTCTTCAAGTTGCTCGTACAAAGCATCCGGATGTCCCGCGGGAAGAAGAAGTCTGTGCATCACTTCCAAGCTGAGAGCATATCCTTCTCGAACTGACGCCGACTCTAAATGTGCGAGTATTCGATTGCCGCGTTGCGCTGTTGTTGGCATTTCCTCAAACGCACGCCTACCACTTGGACTACGTTTTCTATCGCGCTTCATTGGTCGCATGCTCCATGCGTAAATCAGGCTGCGCTGATATAACCACAATATTAGATACTTGGCAATTCCACAATAAACTCCGAACCTTTCCCTGGGCCGGCGCTTTCAGCCCAGATCTTTCCACCGTGAGCTTCAATAACCTGCTTGGCAACAAAGAGGCCATAGCCGGTCGAATCGACATTCACCTTGATCGATTCCTTCCCATGACCTCCTTCGGTGAACAAGTGCTGCATATCCTCCGGCGTAATACCAACGCCTGTGTCTTTGACCGAAAATCGAACATGCCCATCCGTGCCGACAAGGGCGATATGGACATTGCCTTTTGGTGTGTATCGAATCGAGTTGTCGATGAGATTGCGGATCACATGTTGTGCGATTTTATCCTTATCGCCAGTTACGTTGTATGTCTTCGTTGCATCAATCGATACATCCAACGTCAATCCTTGCTCGGCTGCACGTGAACGCATGTGCTCGGTAACTGATTCGAGCGCCTCGCGAAAATCAAATGGGACCCTCTTGTACGACATCGTTCCCTGTTTCAAATTTGACGCATCGAGAATCTCCATAACTGTACGCACGCCTTGTCGCATTTTTCCGAGCGCGGTTTGGGAAATATCGCGAATCTGCGGCGTCGGCGAACCAAGATCGCCTTCCACGATAGACGCAAATGCGTTCTGGCCTTCCGTCAAAAATCCTTTCACTTCGTGACTGATGAAGTGCAGAAGATTTTGTTGCTGTTTATTCATGATTTCGAGATCTTGTTCCTGTTTCTCGATGCGCATGCGTTGTCGCATCTCGCGCTCGGAGGCACGGAAGAGCATGAGCCCGAGCGTAAGAACGACACCGAAGCTCATTCCGGCCAACAAAAATTCCGTTGTATCGCTGACGAAAAAGAATTGTGTTGCGGCAAGTATGAGGAACACGTAGAACAAGACACGCACCGTGGCATCGCCGAGTTTAAATGTACCGTAGCTGGTGATGGCAAGCGTCAGAATGAGAATAAAAATCGGCAACGTGAAAAGCGCGTACAGCATGATTTCGTATACCTCCGTTGCGACAGACTGGTATTCCGCAATTGAAAATACTCCCATGAAGAGAACTATCGAACCGGCGATGAGGGTCGCACGAATTCTCTCGACATCGTTACGCCAGGATTTTGCGACGCGAATGATCCCCAATACAAACGTAAGTGCCAATACGGACAGTTCCACCGCAAGTTTGTAATTCGCAAGGAAATCGTTGCCAAGCATTTCGCACACTGGCTGATTAAACTCGTACACTGAATTCCCGGTCGCGGTAATGAAAAATGGAATACCGGCTGCAGTGAGGACGGCGCCCGCGAGCCACCATGGTACGGTGCGACCCGAGAGATCGATAAATACAAAATAGAAAAGCAATAAGAAGAATACGATATTGATGTAATCCAGCGGTGCCCATGTTGCTGCAACGAGAAAGTAGTTATTTGAAATCCAATTGAACATGTCCGCAAACAACCAAAGCGAAAACGTTATAGAAAATGCAAAGAAGATGGAGGCCTTAACTCGATCTCCCGCCTGACTGAACGCAAACAAGCCAAGAACGAGCGTCGCGAGCGCCGGTATAAGATGAGAATATAACGCCAGCTCTCGAAGGCCGACGGTACCTAAATAACAGCTGTTTGCATCCATATTATTTCGTTTCGACGAGACGACTTACTTTTTTTGGATACGAATCCCAAAAGACTTGGAGTTCTTTTTTTGATGGCAGAAGACGCACAATAAGAGGCTGCCGCCCGAAGCGTCGAGAAACCGCATCAAATGCCGGCATGATTACAGAATCGACAAATGGTTTTTCCGCCTTCGTAAGAAAATAATTCTCAAATAAAATTCCATCTCTCAAAAAAAGCATGAAGACGTGTTCGTAGTATTTCTGCGCATCAAGTCCAATGCGTCCGAACCATGGCGTAGCATCAAGACAGCTCGTGTGAATTGGCAGTTTTGTAACTGCGTGCAGCAAACGATGATGGTACGCAATAAGCGGCTCTCCCGCGAGAGTTTTTACGGAGTACATCGGCCGACCCTCGACGGCAGGAAAATCAAGAATCGTATGGTATTTCACGGCAACAACGCCGTCAGCGCCAATGTGTTGGTAAATAGGCATTTTTCCGAGCGATCGCTTATACCGATTGCGAGCACTCACAAATTTGTCGCCGTAATATTCCAAAACGAGCGGCTTGATGCGTAAGTTTTTGGCAAGACGCAAAAAGCGTAAAGTTTCGTGAGTTGGTGTCGCCACTTGCCTAAAGAGGACTGCGCGTGGCTGCGCGAAATTTTTGAGAACATAGGCGCCATGCTCCTGCAATTGCGCGTGCACGGCCTCTGTTAACGCTTTATCTTTCCTGCGTTTCTTCAGCTCTTGAAGAGCATCTTTCTGCGTGAGAAAGAGAAAATCGTGGCCATGCGGGTCCAACGCGTCAACGGATGCAAAGCTAGCGGTTGGAGCAAAGTTCGTCATGAATTTTCTTGATCGGGTCCTACGCATTCGATATCACTTTGCGAAGAACACAATTCCTTTAAACATCCCCCGCCGTCGCATACATTCGAACACGTATTATCCGTGCATGAAGAAAATTGCGCGGCTGGTACGCGATGGATTTGGTAAGTAGAGAAATTGTTCGGCGGACAGTATTCATTTTCGCAATCACGCGAATAGCATTCTTGCGTCGTCGGATCACATTCCGATTCAACCAGAAAAATGTAGTTCTGAGAAAAAAAGTATTTATAAAAACTAAGCATGATCACAAGAATAACCGTTCCAACCAACAGCCAGTGAAGTGGAAACAGTTCCATAGAACGCTCTGGAGCGTCTGGTGCCATCCCCACAGTATGACAAGCTTGCGGCCAACTCACCAGCCATTAACGTTGATTCCATGTGTATACTTGATTGATGAACTGGTTTCTCGCCTCACTCATAGCGCCCTTCGTGTGGAGTTTCGTGAATCATGCCGACAAGCTTATTTTGTCGCGCTACTTCCATGGCACTGGTTCGGGCGGTTTAATGATCTTTGCGGGAATTGTCGCTGCACCGATAGCAATTCTCATTGCTTTTTATGAGACAGCCGTTCTTTCTGTTACCCCGCACAACGCCGCTATTCTTATCGCCTCAGGAATTTTATACAATGTTGCCGTCTATTTTTATTTGAAAGTTCTGGAAAAACATGACGCCTCGTACGTCGTTCCCTTTTGGCAATTAGTTCCTGTTTGTGCCTATGTATTCGGTATTTTGCTTCTTAGCGAGTACATGGCATTCGAAAAACTTTTCGGCGGAGCCATTGTTATTGCCGGAGCCGTGCTGCTCTCGACGCAATTTGGCAAAAAACGTACGTCTTTGGATATACGAAGTATTGGCCTCATGACACTTTCAAGTGCAACACTTGCACTGGGCTACGTTTTATTCAAGGATGCCGACTCGACGCCATTTTGGCCTGCCTTGTTTTGGAATCAGGTAGGCATGACGATTTTTGGCGTTGTTTTCTTTCTCATACCAGCATTCCGCCGCGAATTTCTCGATGTTATACGCGAAAACAGCACCGCGGTTCTGGGACTCAATGTTGTCGAACAGGTGTTTGAAATTATCGGCGTTGCCGCGGCAAATTTTGCCGTATTGCTTGCGCCGGCGGCAATGGTAGTTCTCGTCGAATATTCCTTCCAGCCGCTTTTCGTCTTTCTGTTCGGCATCGTATTTACGCTTCTTTTTCCAAAGATCGTGCGCGAAGATATTTCACGCGCGACATTGCTCCAGCGCATTATTGCAATCGCAATAATGGCAGGCGGTCTCGCGCTTGTCGTTTAACCGCGAGCAAACACCAGCGTCGCATACGCGCCGATCAACCACCAGAAGCGGAATTTTTCGGAAAATAAACTAACGAGTTGCCCATTTGATTGGTACAGCTCATTCAAAACAGGGATTTCAAGCCAAATACAAACAATAACCACAATTACTGCGGCGCCCGCCATGAGCGCTTGTATAGGCTCACCCATGCCACCATCGAGATAATCAATTCCCATGCGTCGTACCAAGAGGTACGCGAGGACGAAGAGTACGGCGAAAATGGCCGCGCCGAGCACCGTTGAGAGCGAATCGCCGAGCGAACTAAACACCAACGCCTGGTCGGTGAGTGAATAGAGAACGAATGCGAGCGGTAATGCGATCGAAACTGCTATAGCACGCCCAACGCCTGATCTGAGTGCATCGAGCGCTATTCCAATCCCGATACCTCCGAGTAAAAGCCAGTCAAGTGGCAGACCCGTGAAAAACGAAGTAATTCCCCCGACAAACTCCATTTACCTATTGTACACCTGTCTAGAGACCTTCTTCACGTAATTTTTCAATCGCTTCTTTTGCCGCACGAGAAAGTTTTTTCGGGAAATCGATGTCGATCCGCACCAATAGATCGCCACGCGAGCCGCGTCCATACGGAATTCCTTTGCCGCGCACACGGAGAAATTCTCCTTGCTTTACACCGGTCGGTATCGCAAGTGATGTAGCGCCATCGAGTGACGCAATTGAATATTCGCCTCCAAGAAGCGCATCGGAAAGTTTGATTGAAAGGGCTGTCACGAGATTGTTACCATCGCGCGTGAAGAGCTTGTCTGCTTTTACGTGCACTTTCACATACAAATCACCTGAGGCGCCGCCCGCAAGCGCTTCGCCACGCCCTGGCATGCGGATCATTTCACCGTCTTCAATTCCGTTCGGGACGACGATGTGTACTTCTTCTTGTCGTTTTAACACCCCTTCCCCACGACACGTCTCGCATGTTTCTTTTGGCACGGTACCGCGACCCTTACACGTCGGACAGGTACGTGTCGTAGAAACGGAACCGAAAAAAGTGTTACGCGCTTCGCGCACTTGCCCTTTGCCGTTGCAAGCGACACATTCAATCGTGCCACTTCCCTTTTTCGCACCCGAGCCGGTGCAGGTTGTGCACTCCGCCATCTTGGCAATCAAGACACGACGCTCAGTTCCAAAAATCGCATCGCGAAACGGAATCTCGATATCCATCGAAATATCACGACCACGACGTGTCTTACGCGCACCCCCGCCAAAGAATTCCCCGAAAACGTCACCGAGATCAAATTCAACGCCTCCCGTACCGCCAAAGCCTTGGAATCCGTCAAAATTGCGCGCAAAATCGTTAAAATCGAAACCGCCGAATCCTTGCGCGCCCCCGCCTCCTCCGGGCG
>JBAQPT010000042.1:0-3606 GCA_049306055.1 Minisyncoccia bacterium
GAGATGTCTTGCCAACAGAAGGAAGTGTACGCCACACATGATGATGCCAAGATGAAGTTCAGGATACAAAACGTGAATATGACACAGATTGTCCAATTAGTCTCCGCTCTGCGTTGCGGAAACAGGACTTTTCGGAGTGCCTATTTACCCCAACACGGCTTTGACCATTTCCACGGAGCTGTTCCTTTTGTTTCGTATAGATGCCGTGCGTAAGCGAGGTTGCCTTCAATTGTGTGAATGTCGATTTCCATTTTCTTTGCAATGGCAAGGTGGTAACCCTCATTGATTTGGAAAATACCCGCGTCTTTTTTGTTCACTTTTCCACGCAAGACGTTCCCGTCGACGAATTGACGGTACTGAGACTCGCAGCGTGCGATCTGCACCATAATGTGTCCGCGGCCGAACTCGCCTTCCACGAGTTTTTTAATGATGGCTGGATCTTCAACCGTGAGAGGAGCGACAGGTTCGATCACCGCGGGAACGTTTGCCTGCTGGGTTAAAGCAGACGACGTGGCCACGCTCGACCAAACAAAAAGACCCGTAAGGGTCATCGATGCAATATCCATGTATTGAGGAGGCAAAATATGCCTCAACAAAGCCATATTATCACACTTCCGCCCCTAAGTCAATCAATGAAAAATGCCAGATTCTTGACGCAAATTCGTCCCGAAATAGCATGCGGAATGATGTATACTTCACGTATTACACATTTGAATTCTTAGAATTATTGTTATATGGCAAAAGGAGGATACGTAGACGGGTTTGTGTTTCCGGTTCCGAAGAAAAATCTCGGCGCCTATAAAAAAATGGCCACGGGGGCTTCAAAGGTTTGGAAGAAGTATGGCGCGCTCGAATATTACGAATGCATGGGTGACGATTTGAAAATTAAACCAGAGCCAAGCGGTTTGAAGGCACGGTCATTCGTCGAGACTGCAAAAGCGAAAGCAGGAGATACCGTGTGGTTCTCTTTTATCGTATACAAGAACAAAGCGCAACGCGATTCGGTAAACAAAAAAGTGATGGCCTTCTTCAATAAGAAGTACGCCGATATGAAGGACATGCCGATGCCGTTTGATCCTCGCAAAATGGCGTACGGCGGGTTTAAGGCGGTTATTGTCGGCTAAGCATTCATGGCTGCGCTCGACGGATTCGATGGGCTCACCGTAAACAAACGCTGGGTCGCACTCTTCGTATTGTGTCTTGGCGTTCTCATGATCGTCCTTGATACGACGATTGTGAATGTGGCTCTCCCTTCTATCAAAGCTGACTTAGGATTTACCGACACCTCTTTAGTGTGGGTTATAAACGCCTACATGCTCGCGTTTTCGGGGTTCATGCTTTTGGGTGGCAGGTTGGGCGATTTGTACGGGCAGCGGCGAGTGTTTCTTGTCGGACTTTCGATTTTTACGCTCGCGTCGCTTGCATGCGGCGTTGCGCAGTCGCAATTTTTCTTGATTGCGGCGCGCGCGGTGCAAGGATTTGGCGGCGCGATCGTGAATGCGGTTGCGCTCTCCATTATTTTGAATTTGTTTACGGAAAACGCTGATCGCGCAAAGGCGATGGGTTTTTTCGGGTTTGTTGCAGCAGGTGGCGGCGCGATTGGCGTCCTTCTTGGCGGCATTCTGACTGGTTCGTTTGATTGGCACTGGAATTTTCTCGTCAATATTCCTATCGGCATTACGGTCTTCGCGCTTTGCATGTGGCTCTTGCCGAAAAACGAAGGCATGCACGTAAAACTCGATCTCTGGGGTGCGATTACCGTGACAGGAGCGCTCATGCTTGCCGTGTATGCGGTGGTTAATGGCAATGCTGCGGGCTGGTTTTCACTGCAAACGCTTGGGCTGCTTGGTGGCGCCGCCGCGCTGTTTGCGGCGTTTCTGTATATCGAGCGAACAGTGGCTTCCCCGCTTGTTCCGCTTTCGATTTTCAAACCCGGCAATATTGCAACGGCCAGCATCATCGGCATTTTGTGGTCTGCTGCAATGTTCTCGTGGTTTTTCCTCTTGGCGCTCTACTTGCAACTTATCCTCGGTTACAAACCGCTGCAGGTCGGACTCTCATTCCTCCCCGGCAATCTCATCATGATGGCGTTTTCGCTGGGACTTTCTGCGTGGGTCGTGATGCGTTTTGGGACAAAGAAGCCACTCGCGCTTGGCATGGCACTCATTGCGTTAGGACTCATTTCCTTTGGACTCGCGCCTGAAAACGGCTCATTCCTTCTCAATGTGTTCCCCGGAATGTTGCTGCTTGGTGTTGGCGCAGGTCTCGCGTTTAATCCTGTTTTACTTTCTGCGACAGATGGAATTCCACAGGACGAAAGCGGCCTTGCTTCAGGAGTCCTGAATACCGCCTTTATGATGGGCGGCTCGCTTGGTCTCGCAGTACTCGCCTCACTTGCGGCATGGCGAACGGGATCATTGCTGCAAGGCGGCACAGAGCAGCTTGCTGCTCTTCTCAGCGGGTATCATATCGCGTTCTTTGTGGGCGCTGTTTTTGCAATATTTGCGGCGCTTCTCACGCTCCGATTGAAAACCACTGATTCCCAAACGCCGATCACGCTGCATTAGTTGTTCTCTTTCCCCTCTACCGCTATAGTGCAACTGGGAAGTAACCGAGGTCTTTTTGGCACTGGAGGACTGAACGATGCAAGTAAAATATCCACCCGCTCTCTTGAATCTGCCGCTTCTCTATCAAGGAAAGTCACGTGATTCGTTTTTAGCGGCGCATGAAGAACTTATGCTTGTGGTCGCGACAAATCGTGTTTCGACGCATAACATCGTACACGCGAGCCAGATTCCATTGAAAGGCGAAGTGCTGACGATGCTTACAATTTTCCTGTTCCTCGAAGTACTTGAGAAGTCGGGCATCAGGCATCACTTGGTTGCCTGGGGGACGAATATTTACAAGTACTTGCCGGGCAGACGTTCTGACTACCCCGCGAACTTGCATCACTACGCAATCATCGTGCGGAGAGTGGAAATTGTTCAAATCGAATTCATTTTCCGCGCCTACCTATGCGGAAGTCTTTGGACAAAATACTATTCAAAGGGATTGCCAAATCCTTACGGGATCGATCTGCCTCCTGGACTACCGCTTATGCATCGATTCGAGGCTCCGTTGTTTACCCCAACGGACAAATCAGATACAGACGATCCTCGGAATGCATTGGAAGTCGAAACGCGACATTCGACCGAACACGCTGAGACATTGCGAGGATTCACCACACTAAGGACGTTCTTTCAGTCACGGAACATGGAGCTCGTCGACGGTAAGCTTGAAGGTGGATACTTCGAGACCCCGACCGGAGAGCGTATATTTATCCTCGCCGATGAGATTTCTCCGGATAGCTGTCGGCTTACAAATGCTGACAACATTACCGAAGGTGTTGAGCCCGCGTGGCGCGACAAAGAAATCGTGCGTACCGTCGCGACAAAAATGTGGGGAGATCGAGAAAAAGTGCCTCTCGCATTTCCGCCGGACGTGCTAGAAGCGGTAACAAAGACATACCTTTCTGTTCTTGAACAAGCGACAGGTATGGACATTGAGACGTTCAGGAAAGAATGGCTCGATTGATCTGTGCCGAAAGCAAACGAAGCGGGCGGCCCC
>JBAQPT010000043.1:0-2257 GCA_049306055.1 Minisyncoccia bacterium
GGGGCCGCATTCGCGCGGCCCCTTGTGTTGGTACAAAGAATTATTGGGGTGGTATAGTGCTGCCGGGACGTGCGCAGCGCACGTCAAACGAAACAACATACAGAACGGAGAGTTGTCATGAGACGATCCGCGCTTACTGTCGCACTTGTTCTCGCAAGCAGCACGGCATGGGCCGACATCACCTGCGTCGTCGGGTTTGGACCCGGTGGAGCATCATCGAGAATCGCTCAGCACGTGTGCCAAGTATTCGGTGAAGAGCTTGGGGTCAAAGCGCATGTCGAGAATCAACCAGGGGCTGGCGGACTCAATGCCATCAGGCATGTGCTCGAGCATGGAAAAGACGGGAAGACCGTGCTTCTTTTCGCGTCGACAAGTACGCTAAAGCTTAAGCCAGGGGAGCTTACGCCGGTCGCACAAGTGTCACGATCCGATTTCGTGTTTGTTCAGAAAGACGGGCTGTCGTCGAGGACCCTCTCGGAGTTCTTCGACGTGATGCGGAGCGACGAAAGCTTACAAACGTATATGACGCCAGGTGCGGGAACAATTCCACACCTTGCGATGGTTGAAATCGTAAAGCGCGAAAAGATCCCGATGCGGCACGTGCCGTCGAAGGGTTCCAATTCTGCAGCGATCGATGTGATGGGAGGGCATGTAAGCGGTGTGCTCATCGCATTCTCCGATGCAATCGCTCCCATTCAGAAAGGATTGCGGCCACTCTTCGTAACAAGTGCAAAACGTTCTGAAAAACTTCCGGATGTGCCGACGCTTCTTGAGCTCGGTTATGATATCGATACGGCCGGATGGCATGCCATTCTTGTGCATCCTGAAACGCCACTTAGACTGTTCGTCCAGTACGACGGAGCTATTAGCTTCGCGGCTGAAAAGATGCCGCCGGCTCTCATCGAGCTCGGCTTCCGCGGTGAGTATGCAACTTCTAAAGAAGTGTACGCGCAGCACAGTCGTGATTACGATCGGTGGACGAAGGTCGCGAAGGACCTCGGCATAACGCCATAGAAGATCACAACAAAACTGGGGCCGTCTCACAAGGGCGGCCTTTTCATATCTGCAGAAAGTGACTTGGGGTATACTCAAACGCGGTGGGTTTTACCCCGGTGTGCACTGTTGCATGCCGCAAACAAGGAGACGAACGCAAGGAATGCGCTGCCCAAAGTTGTATTGGCGAAAGCCGACTACCTGCCGCAGCTCGACGTGCTCTGTCACCACTTTGCGAGTGGACACGTCCTCCATCTCTATCACGCAGAGGGGAAAGGGTACTACCGCGCGAACGGCATCTACCCGGTCTTTTCGCGTACGAACCATAGCCCAAAGGTGATTACCGGCCTCATGCACGACGTGCACAAGGTTGGGACGGCGACTACGTTCGATGTCATTCGCGCTCTTGCTGAGTGGGTGGCAGCTGGTAACGTGCCGGAAGAATTTCCGCTCACGATGGTCTACCAGTGCGATCAAAGCTTCTTCGCAGGCTATTACTCGCTCGGAGCTGCGTACCGCAAGAAGAAAGGCCTGAAGCCCTATCCAAAAGACGTTACGGAGTTCCAAGACCTCATCGGCAAGATCGTGCGCCCGGGTGGTGGAACGCCGACGGCGCTCTTCCATCTTCTCGCACACAAGCATGGGCTGACGGACCGTGTAAATCTCTCGCTTGAAGTGAATGGTTTTGACCCCACCAAGATCAATCTGACAGGGGTCGAAGAGTTCGACGTGAAAAGCTATAGCCGGATGATGCTCGATGGCACGCTCGACGTGTATTCAAAGCCGATTTTCGGCCACGGCCAGTTCCTCGGTCGCGATGAAAAGGAGGGCGAGGGCCTTCAGCATGTTGCTTTCTCAACGGTAGACGCGGGCATTCCGCCGGTCTATGGCGTAGGCATCATCGCACGGAAGGACTTCGTTCGGGATCACGATGACATGCTTCGAGCGTTCTTGATGGCGATCGACAAGGCAATGCCCGAGTGCATTGCCAATCCAGACTACAGCGTTCGCGTCATGAACGAGATGCGCGGGCTTGGCGAAGAATACGACCGGATCGAAGGCATCAAAGGCGCGATCACTGCGGGAAAGCATCCAGAAATCACAGGCTACCACTACGGGTTCTACGAGAGCGACGACACCAGGCTTCACGGTCACGGTTTCGGCTATATCAACGACGACATGCTGGCGAGAATGATCGGCATGCTTGACGATGCTGGAATGCTTTCGGCTCCCGTGAATCCGCGCGATCTCTACACGCGTATTC
>JBAQPT010000044.1:0-3756 GCA_049306055.1 Minisyncoccia bacterium
GGTATTACCATTCCAGAAAAAAAGCGGCTCGAGATCGGGCTGACGGCTATTTATGGTGTTGGCCGCCCGCGTGCGCGTGCAACTCTTTTGGCGCTTAAAATTGATCCCGGCACACTTCCGGAAAAACTTTCCGCAAAGGAAGAGGCATCGCTTCGCGAGACGATCGAAAAGAATATTGTGGAAGGTGAGTTGCGCCGATTCATTTCTGGCAACATCCGCCGCCTCAAGGACATCAAGGCGCACCGAGGCGTTCGTCACATGAAAAAGCTTCCGGTTCGCGGGCAGACTTCAAAAACAAATTCTCGTACCGTCCGCGGCAACGTCCGCAAAACAATGACATCCGGCCGTCGTAAGCTGGAGAAAACATAAAATATATGGGAAAGAAACGCATCATTCGAAAATCAGGAGGTACTGTCGACCAGGGCATGAAGTCGCGCTCGCTTGCGCGCACGTCAAAGCGCTCGCTCGCATCCGGCACGCTCCACATTCAGGCAACCTACAACAACACGAAAGTGTTGCTCGCCGACAAGGAGGGGAACACGGTCGCGTGGTCATCTTCGGGTGCACTTGGTTTTTCGGGCGCGAAGAAGGGTACGCCGTTTGCTGCAGCGAAAGTGGGGGAGCTCGTCGGTGAAAAGGGCGCGATGATGGGTCTCAAAGACGTCGATGTGGTCATCCGTGGCGTTGGAAGCGGTCGCGAATCAGCGCTCCGCGGCTTTGCAAGCAAGGGAATTGAAGTTACTCGCATTTCTGATGACACGCCGGTGCCGCACAACGGTCCGCGTCCGCCGAAGCCTCGCCGCATCTAATTTCAAAAAAACCAACCGTATGCTTACCATCAAATCCAAGTACAAGATCGCGAAACGCCTGGGCAACCAGATTTTCGAACAAACACAAACGCAAAAGTTTGCGCTTGCTGAAGCGCGCAGTGGAAAGAAACCGCAACGCGGCGGTCGCGGTGGAAAGACCGATTACGGCCGACAGCTTCTTGAAAAGCAGAAAGTGCGCTTTACCTACGGTATTCAGGAGAAACAACTCGCAAACTACGCAGCGGCAGCTTTTGAGGAAAAGAACCCACCAGAAGCACTGCATCGCTCACTTGAGCTTCGCCTTGATTCCGCAGCATATCGCGCAGGTTTCGCGCTTACGCGCCGTGGCGCACGTCAGATGGCCTCTCACGGCCACCTTCTCGTAAACGGTAAGCGCATCACCACACCGTCGTATCGACTCAAGAAAGGTGACACGATCACGGTACGCGAAGGTTCGCGCAAGAGCGTCCTTTTCGCACACATGGGCAACCCCGAAGCATCCGCCCGCTCAATTCCGCACTGGCTCTCTGTTGATCTTTCGACCATGGTCGCGAAGGTTGAAGGGGAACCGGGTTACACCGCAGCGGAAATTCCGCTCGACTACCCGGCAGTGTTCGAGTTTTACAGCAGGTAGGCCGTTATCCACCTATGCTTGCCAATTTTTATTAAGTAAGGTATATTGCTGATAAGCGCTTTATTCTCGTCGCGCCTTTTTTATGACCGCTGTGCAGCGAGAGAAATCGAGATTTTGATCTCGATTTCCGAGCAAACAAGGTCATATAATTTTTTACTAAAAATTCTATATGCTTGATTACCACATTGCCCTCCCAAGTAAGCCTCGCGTCGTCTCCGAATCGGAGCGATCTGGTGTTTATGAGATTGATGGTCTCTACCCGGGCTACGGCTATACGCTCGGCAACTCCTTGCGCCGCATCGTTCTCTCATCGCTTCCGGGCGCGGCTGTTACCTCCGTCAAAATCCCTGGCGTCGCACATGAATTTTCGACCATCGAAGGCGTGAAAGAGGATGTTGTCACGCTTCTTTTGAACGTCCGCAAGATGCGCCTCAAGCTCTCGACCGACGAGCCTCAGACACTCACACTCTCCGTCAAAGGTCCAAAGACGGTGACCGCCGAAGATTTCAAGCTTCCCGGCCAGGTCGAAATTCTGAATCCCGAACAATACATCGGCGAAATCACCGGCAAGATCACTCTGGAAATCGAAGTTCGCGCAGAGCGCGGCCTTGGGTATGTTCCAAAAGAAGTGCACCAAAAAGAACGTGTTGATATCGGTACGATCGCACTCGATGCGATCTTCAGCCCGATCCGCCGTGTCAACTACGAAGTTGAAAACATGCGCGTTGGTGACCGCACCGACTTCAATCGCCTCCGCGTGCTCATCGAAACAGACGGTACGATCACGGCACGCGAAGCGCTTGAGAAGTCAATCGAAACGATGATTCATCAGCTCCGCGCAATCGTTGGCTTCAAAGAAGAGGAAGCAGCAGAAGAAGCTGAAACTGAGGAAGAATCTCCACGCCGCGACGATAAGCAGGCAGACGCAGAAATGCTCAAAACCCGCATCACCGAGCTCAATATGCCGCAACGCGTTGAACAGGCGCTTGATCAGGCATCCATTCGCACGGTCGGTGGTCTCGTTCGTAAGCGCGAAGACGACCTCCTTGCAATCGAAGGCCTCGGCCAGAAAGGTTTGCAGGATATCAAGCGCGCACTTTCAAACCTTGGACTTACGCTCCGAAATCTGTAAGATGCTGACACACGTTTATGAAGCACGGAAAAAAACGCCGAACACTCAATAGAACCAAGCGACAACGCGAGGCCCTCTTGCGTGGTCTTGCGCGCTCCCTTGTGCTTGAAAACGGTATTACGACAACAGAGGCAAAGGCAAAGGAATTGCGGCCGTTTGTCGAAGAATTGGTGACCGCAAGCAAGAAGGGTTCCGTCGCATCACGTCGTCTCGTCGCGTCCCGCTTGCACGACAGCGAAGCGGTAAAGGTTTTGCATGACAAGTACGCCAAGCAATATGCTGCACGCGCAGGTGGCTATACCCGTATTGTGAAATTGGGTCGCCAAGGAAAGCGCGTTGCTGAAATGGCGCGCATCGAATTCGTTGCATAGTTCGACTGCGCTCACCATAAATAATTCTATGACTACACAAACGACACAGAAGAAATACGACATCGACGCCGCAGGGAAGACGGTTGGTCGCGTTGCTGCGGAAGCGGCAAAGGCTTTGATGGGCAAGGCACATGCTGATTACACACCGCACATTCCGTCGGTGGTGAAAGTCACCGTTTCGAATGCCGGCAAGATTCGCATGACGGAAAAGAAGCGCCTTCAGAAAAAGTACACGCAATACTCGGGTCATCCCGGCGGTCTCAAAGTTGAATCGCTCGGTTCGCTTGTTGGTCGTCGCGGTAAGGGCGCAGCGGTACGAAAGGCAGTTGAACGCATGCTTCCGCGCAATACTATGAAGGTCGCTCGACTTAAGAGACTTGTAATCACCGAATAATATGGCAACCAAGGAATACATTGAAGCAGTTGGACGACGCAAAACAGCGTCCGCCCGCGTTCGTCTCTCGAGCGCAAAGTCGACCTCGATCACCGTCAACAACAAGCCAGCGTCAGACTATTTTCCGCTTTCCGTCATGGTAGACACGGCGATGGCACCAATTAAGACGATCGGCGGCGCATATGCAGTTACGGCAATCGTGAAAGGCGGCGGCCACAAGGCACAGGCCGAAGCAGTTCGTCACGGCATTTCCCGCGCACTCATCGAACTTGAAGTTTCGTACCGCAAAGATTTGAAAGTTAAAGGCTTTTTGAAGCGCGACCCTCGCGCCAAGGAACGCAAGAAGTTCGGTCTCAAGGCCGCACGTCGTGCTCCTCAATGGTCGAAACGCTAGTTTCGAAAACAAAAATCCTCAC
>JBAQPT010000045.1:0-3380 GCA_049306055.1 Minisyncoccia bacterium
CATACAAAAGCGATCCTGCTGCGCGCGAAATCATCGACATGGCGCAGAAAATTGAAGGGAACGCGCGGCACGTCGGCGTGCACGCCGCGGGGGTTGTGATCGCGCCGTCAAAAGTGACCGACTTCACGCCGATCCAACTGGACCCAAAGGGCGGCAAAACAATCACGCAGTTCGACATGCATGCGGTCGAAGACGCGGGCCTTCTTAAATTCGACTTCCTTGGTCTCACCAACCTCTCGACGCTCGCCGATGCGCGCGATCGCGTGAAGGCACGTCTTGATGTCGAAATTGATTTCGAAACGATTCCGCTCGACGATAAAAAGACGTTTGAAATGCTCTCGCGTGGCGAGACGCTCGGCGTCTTCCAACTCGCGGGCGGCGGCATGACGAACTATCTTGTCGAACTAAAGCCGTCGGCGATTCACGACATTAACGCCATGGTCGCGCTCTACCGCCCTGGCCCGATGAATTTCATTCCACAATACGTCGAACGCAAACATAATCCGTCGCTCGTAAAATATCTTGACCCGCGCATGGAACCGATTCTCAAAAATTCCTACGGTGTCATCACGTATCAAGACGACGTTCTCCAGATCGCGATTCAACTCGCCGGATACAACTGGCTCGAGGCCGACAAATTTCGTAAAGCGATGGGGAAGAAGATTCCCGCAGAAATGGCCGCGCAAAAAGAGACATTTACAAAGGGGGCGACGGAGCGCGGCATGAAGCCGGCGGTCGTGCAGCAATTGTGGGAACAAATCGAAACCTTCGCCGCGTACGGCTTTAACAAAGCCCACGCCGCATCCTACGGCCGCCTCGCGTACGAAACGGCGTACATGAAGGCCAACTTCCCTGTCGATTACATGGCGGCGGTCCTCACGTCGGATGCAGGTGACGTTGAAAAGATCGCGGAAGTGGTTGCGGAATGCAAGCGTATGAATATTCAAATTCTGCCGCCATCGGTGAATGAAAGCCGCGGCACATTTACCGTGGTGGAAAGCGAGGGCCCCGAGCCTCTGCGGGGTCTCTCGCAGGCCGACGGGCCGAGAGTGAGCGCTGCGCCAGCAGGCGCAGACAGCGACCCCGCAGAGGCTCGGGGCACGAGCGCAATTCGTTTCGGCCTGTATTCCATCAAGAATTTTGGAACCGGCATCGCCGACGCAATCATCACTGAACGCGAGACAAATGGCCCCTTCGATTCCCTTGTCGATTTCCTTTCGCGCGTTGCGGACAAAAATCTGAACAAAAAATCGCTCGAGGCGCTGATTATGTCGGGCTCATTGGACGATATCGCCGAGCGCAAACAACTCCTCACCCACATTGAAAAATTACTCGAATTCCGCAAGGACAATCAGAAAGCGCCTGCGGGACAAGTTTCACTTTTTGGTGCCGCAGCACAAAGCAAAGCGACTCTGAAATTGCCAGAAGAAAAACCTGCGACCATGGCTGAAAAACTACTCTGGGAAAAAGAATTGCTTGGTTTTTACGTCTCGGGCCATCCGCTCGACCGTTGCAAGGACCAACTCGCCCGCCAGAAAATGAATATTAAAGAAATGAAAGAAAAATATCCGCGCGGTGTCGAGACCGTGATCGGCGGTATGCTCGAGAGCACACAATTTATTCTGACCAAAAACGGCGAGCGGATGATGTTCGGCCGCTTTGCTGATTATGTGGGAAACGTTGAAATAGTCGTTTTCCCACGGACTCTGAAAGAAAATGAAAAAGTCTTTTCCGCCGGCTCTTGTTTGATGCTCAAAGGAAAGTTTTCGGAGCGCAACGGCGAAGCGAGTTTTGTAACAGAGCGCGTAAAGGCTTTGTAGTGTTTGACATTCTTCAACCGCGCGCTACTATCCAAATATCGGAGATTGCCTTGGCTACGAACCAAGGTCGCGAGCGAGCCGAAAGGCCTAATCCGAGCGCAAGAAAAGTGCCCCGAGTTTATCAAGGGGAAACTAGGTGGAACCGCGGTGTAAATCGCCCTAGTGAGTGTACGAACTTTCGTACGTTCACTCGGGCGTTTTTTATTACCAAATTTATTAAAACATTATGTCAGAACATGAAATGAATGAGAGGGATCATAAGAAGCTCGGTAAAGAGCTCGATCTATTTACCTTTTCCGACACGGTCGGCAAAGGGCTCCCCCTCTTTACGCCAAAAGGCGCAGCGATCTATCGCGAGCTCGAACGCTTCGTCATCGACGAAGAGATCAAACGTGGCTATCAGCACGTAAAAACGCCGGACATCGCAAAGCTCGATCTCTACAAAAAGTCGGGCCACTATCCGCACTACAAAGATTCAATGTACGCGCCGATTCAGATCGACGACGAGGAATTCATGCTCCGTCCGATGACCTGCCCGCACCATTTCGAACTCTTTCTCTCGAAGCCGCGTAGCTATCGTGAACTCCCGATGCGCATCGCAGAATTGGCACAACTCTATCGTTACGAACAATCGGGCGAGTTGATGGGCTTGCAGCGCGTGCGCACGTTCTGCCTCGCCGACGCGCACATTGTATGTGCTTCGGAAGAACAAGCGGCTGACGAAGTATCCAGCGCGCTCGACCTTATCGAATACGTCGCGGGAGTCTTCGGACTGAACTACGGCAATGATTTCCATTACCGTCTCTCTCTTGGCGATCGCGCCAATACCGAAAAGTATTACGAAAATGACGCCGCGTGGGAAAAAGGCGAGGATTTGCTTCGCAAAGTTTTGGAGAAGCGTTCCGGAAAATTCGTGGAAGCGAAAGACGAAGCGGCTTTTTATGGTCCGAAAATTGACGTGCAGATGAAAAATGTAAACGGCAAAGAAGATACCGCCTTCACAGTGCAGTATGACTTCTGCATGCCGGATAAGTTTGATCTCACCTACGTTTCGGATGATGGTTCGAAAAAGCGCGCATTCGTCGTGCATCGTTCTTCCATTGGAGCGATCGAGCGAATCATGGCGTTCCTCATCGAAAAATACGCAGGTGCGTTTCCGACGTGGCTCTCGCCCGTCCAGGTCAAGATTCTTCCGATCTCGGAAAAGCATCTCGAATACGCGAATTCGGTAGCGACACAACTTCTTGGCGTTGGTGTCCGTGTTGAAGTGGACGCATCAAACGAATCCCTCGGTAAGAAAGTCCGCGGTGCGAAAGTAGAAAAAGTTCCCTACCTTCTTGTTGTCGGTGATGCCGAAAAGGACGCAAACAGCGTCGCAGTTGAGCATCGCGACAAGGGGAAAATCGGGGCGAAGGACACTTCAGAGTTTGTTACAATGATTCGTGAGGAGATTACCAGGCGAGTATAAAAGAAAATTGCTATGAGTCACGAAGGAGATTTGAAATACGCTAAGGAATATTTCGGGAGAACGATGGAGCACTTCATTATGCTGGAAAAACA
>JBAQPT010000046.1:0-1942 GCA_049306055.1 Minisyncoccia bacterium
GTACCGCAGCTACGATGATGTAGTACATAATGTATTATTGATGTTCGCTCGAAATCTTCCCACCCATGGTGCGGAGTTCGTCCAAAAATTTCTTCCCTTCTTCTGGCTTCGGCGGCTTGCCGTGCCATCGGAAGTCGCGTTCGATTTCTTTAATGCCCTTGCCAGGAATCGTGTGTGCGATGATCACGGTCGGCTTTTCGTAGATTGCGTAAGCTTCGTCGCACGCAGCGACAAATTGCGCGATGTTGTGCCCGTCGATTTCAAGCACATGCCAATTAAACGCTTCGTATTTATCGCGCAGCGGCTCGAGCGGCATGATGTCCTCCGTTACGCCGTCGATCTGAATGTTGTTGCGGTCAATGATTGCGGTGAGATTTGAAAGTTTATTTTTCCCCGCAAAGAGCATCGCTTCCCAAATATTACCTTCGTTGTGCTCGCCGTCTGAGAGAGCGCAAAAAACTCTGTATTGCTTTTTATCCATCCGCGCTGCGTAGGCATAGCCGGACGCTTGCGAAAGCCCCGACCCGAGCGGCCCTGACGTGGATTCAACCCCCGGCAATCGTTCGCGCTCCGGATGCCCCTGCAGGCGCGAGCCGAACTTGCGGAGCGTGAGGCATTCTTCCACCGGAAAATATCCTGCATGGGCCATTGTTGCGTAGCGCACGGGTGTGATGTGGCCGTTGGAGAGGAACAAGCGATCGCGTTCTTCCCATGCTGGGTTTTTCGGATCGTGCTTGAGAACGCGGAAATAGAGCGCCGTAAAAATATCCGTCATGCCCAAGGGACCCGCAGTGTGGCCGCTTCCCGCAGCAACGAGCATCTCAATTATCGTCTCGCGGACTTTTTCCGCTTTCGATTCCAATTCTTTTATTTCGCCGTCAGTGAGTGCGCTCATAGATGGAGTAATTTTAACCCAATTTCGGCGTCGAGTTCGCGGGAAATGGACTCGTTGAAGGCAACAAGGTGAACTTCGAGCGTCACGGCAACTTTCGCCTCAAATACGTGGCCGCCGATTGGTTGGTTCTCAGTCCCCTCTGCGATTCCGGAGAGAACGGCGTGTACGTGGATAAACGGCGCGCCATCCACCTGCGCGATATTTCCGATCATTGACGCGACTTCCATCGCGTCGGCATATACTTTCGAGCCATATTCCTTCTTGGACAAATCGTAGTAGCCGATTTTTGATTGCTCGATGGCACCAATCGCACGGAAAGATCCGCTCAAAATTCCCTTCCGTTTGCAGAAATCGGTAATCGCGGGAATAACGTCTTCGCCACGCTCCAGTCGAAGCATGTATTCCCCTCGGGGGGTTACTTCTCGTTCGCGCATCGTTCTATTATACGACAGAAGCGGCATTAAGAAGTCGTGAATATTCCTTTGCCGGATCTTTTGCTTTTGCGAGCGCCGCGCCGATGCAGAAACGTGACGCGCCTGCACGAGCAAGATCATCGACATTATCAACCGTCTCACCGCCGTCTGTTGAAATAATCAGGTTCGGGTATCGCGAATGAACGTCGGCCACGCGCTGGATGGCTCGCTCATCAAATTTAAATCCTTGTTTTCCTACTTTTGCGATCGTCATGATATGTACGAAATCGACGAGAGACACATAGGGCATGAGTTCTTGGAGTGATGTGTCGAGGAGGATTGCAACACCAATCTCCTTTGCCCCCGCTTTTTGCCACATATCAAACGCTTCGCGCGCGCATTCGGCGTTATTAAATGCTTCAACATGCGCGACGATACGCTGCGCACCAGCACGCGCAAACGCGAGACCGTGCGAAAGCGGATTATCGATCATGAGATGCGCCTCGTAGAGAATAGTCGCGCTGTCAGGCAATTTTTCGCCTGAGAGCGGCGCCCAAGTTTTGTTGGGAGCAAAAATGCCGTCGGCGCAATCGACGTGGATTTGCGGCGAAAAACCGCCGTAGCGGTTTTTCGC
>JBAQPT010000047.1:0-4911 GCA_049306055.1 Minisyncoccia bacterium
CTTATCACCTCATCCAATACCGGTGCCATCGCGCTTGCTGAAGCCGCTGACGTAAAATTGCGCGCGAAATATCCCGAAGCACCACAAGGGGGAGCGGCGGTTTGGCGCATGAATGCACTCGCGCAGCAGATGAATCTACGCGAAACGTATTTCATTAACCCAAGCGGTCTCGATGAGAGTGCGACGCAAGCAGGTTCGCTCGGATCGGCGCACAATGTGGCGATGCTCTTTCTCCACGCCATCAGAAATAATGTAAGCGTTTTCGAAGGCACGACACGTTCTGGCGTTTCGTTTGCGCCTTTGAATTTCCCGGAACGCGTTGCAACAAACACGAACAACGCGCTCGCCGATATTTCCGGCATCATTATGGGGAAGACGGGTACCACGGATCTTGCCGGCGGCAATCTCGCGATTGCGTTTGATGCGACAGCAAACCATCCGATGATCATTGTCGTTCTTGGCGCGACTCCGGAAGGTCGCTATGCCGACATGAAAAAATTAGTCGAAACCGCGCGAAAGGCCGCCCAATAATATGCTCTCCGACGTCGTTCGAGTTCTTGTTCCGGCGGGTATGACGTTCGTGATCGGTATTGCAATGACACCGATTCTCACGCACTACCTCTACAAATATAAAGCGTGGAAAAAGAATCCGCTGAAAATTGCCTACGACGGATCCGTTGCGGCCGTTTTCGATAGCATTCACAACGGCTCACAAACACGCGCACCACGATTTGGCGGTGTCGTCGTGTGGGGAAGCGTCTTTATCACGGTTGCGTTTACGTGGCTCATGGCACAGCTTGTTTCCGGGCCTGTTACCGAACAATTGAATTTTCTTAGCCGCAGCCAGACGTGGATTCCGCTCGCGGCGCTTCTTGTTGGCGCCGCGGCTGGTTTTGTCGACGATCTCCTCATAATTCGTCCGCGCACCGATGCATCCGAAGGAAACGGACTCCGTCTGAGATGGCGCCTTTTGGTTGTCGTGTTGCTCTCGCTCACGATCGGCCTCTGGTTTTTCGACAAGCTGGACGTAAATGCAATCCGCATTCCGTTCGATGGCCCGTTAGAAATTGGTTGGCTCGTTATTCCGTTTTTCGTGCTCGTCTCGCTCGCGCTTTTTGCGAGCGGCGTTATCGATGGCATCGACGGTCTTTCGGGCGGTGTGTTTGCAAGTGTTTTTGTGTCGTACGGCATTATCGCGTTTGCGCAAAATCAAATCGATCTTGCCGCTTTTTGCGCGGCCATCGTCGGCGGGCTTCTCGCGTTCTTATGGTTCAATATTCCGCCCGCGCGCTTTTACCTGTCGGACACCGGCACGATGGCTCTTACGCTCGCGATTCCCGTTATCGCGTTCATGACCGACGAGCTTGGCGAAGGTATCGGTGTTTCCGTGCTTCCGATTATTGGCGCCATTCTTGTCGCGACCGTGGCATCCGATATTTTGCAACTTTTCTGGAAGAAATTTTTTGGCCGCAAGCTTTTTCGTATCGCGCCGTTGCACCATCATTTTGAAGCACTTGGATGGCCGGGTGAAAAAGTCGTTATGCGTTTCTGGGTGCTCTCGATTGTCTTTGCGTTTCTCGGCGTGATTATCGCGCTTGTCGGACGATAAAGCATGAAAAGTAGAGCAGATACATTTCTCATATTAATTATTCTGGCTCTGCTTGTATGCGGAGCGCTGATGTTTTCTTCTGCGGCGCTCGGGCTTCTCGCGCGTGGGGCGACTCACATATCGAGCGTGGTTTTCAATCATTTCATTCTCGGCATTGGCGGAGGTGTCTTACTTTTTTTCGCAGCGTACTTGTTTGATTATAAAAAGTTTCGGGAATTCGCGCCATACATTTACGGCGCCGGTATTTTCGGCGCGGTGCTGCCGTTCGTGCCAGGGCTTGGCTTCGAGCACTCGGGGAGCAGAAGTTGGGTTGATTTTGGGGTCGCGACATTTCAAACATCGGAATTCCTCAAAGTTGCGGCAATTATCGGCGCAGCAGCCGTCTTTTCACTTCTAAGAGAGCACACTGCATCATGGCGCGGCCTCGCCGCGCTTGCTGCAATCCTTGCGGCACCGGTTCTTATCATGTTGTTACAACCCGATGTGGGTACTCTTGGCATTATTGTCCTTGGCGTGATGTCGGTATATATCGCAGCGGGAGCACGTTTGCGTGACCTCGGTCTTCTTGCGCTTATTGGCACCCTCATCATCGTCACGTTTTCATTCATACCGCGCTACGATTATGTTTTCGAGCGCGTTGATACCTTCATCGATCCCGCGTCGCAAAATGCGCTTGGCGAAGGCTTTCAAATTCGACAATCACTGATTGCAATCGGCTCTGGCGGGCTCACGGGCCGCGGCTTTGGTCAGGGTGTGCAAAAATTTACCTACCTTCCGGAACCGATGGGCGACTCCATTTATGCGGTCCTCGCAGAAGAATTTGGCTTTATCGGCGGCCTCGGGCTGATCGTACTTTTTCTCATGCTGGCGCTGAAAGGGTACGGCATAGCGGCTGGCGCAGGAGACCTTTTTGGCGGGCTTCTCGCAATTGGAATTTCGACATATCTTGCCGGAGAAGCGTTCATTAATATCGGCGCAATGCTCGGCATGGCGCCCCTTACCGGTATACCACTTACATTCATTTCCCAAGGCGGCAGCGCCATGCTTATTTCGCTTGCGAGCGCTGGAATTCTCCTGAATATTTCAAAGCGCCAGGCGAAGAAATCGTGATAAACTAACCGGGATGAAAGTGGCATTTACGGGAGGGGGAACGGGCGGGCATTTCTACCCGCTCATCGCCGTTGCCGAGTCCATCGAAGAGTTGTGTAATGAGCGCCGTCTCGTTGAACCGCAATTGTTTTATTTTGGACCCGCGCCGTTCGATGCGACGGCACTCGCCGAGCACGATATTGAGCACATATCAGTCGGTGCGAGTTCCGTTCGAAAAGACGGACGCAGAAGCCCTCTTGGCGCGATCGGTTCTTTTTTTGCGGCACTCGGCGCATTTTCAAAAGTCTTTTCGGTCTACCCTGACGTTATTTTTTCAACGGGAGGTTACGCTGCGTTTCCGACGTTATTTTGTGCGCGCATTCTCCGCATCCCAATAGTTATCTACGACGCCGATGCGCGTCCCGGGCGAGTATCGCTGTGGAGTTCAAAATTCGCAAAATGGATTGCGCTCGCGCATCCGGATGCAGCGGCTGCATTTCCGGAGAAAGTAAAACCGAAAATGGCGCGCACCGGACATCCGATTCGAAAGACATTAGAAACGCTTTCGCACGAAGGTGGGCACGAATTCTTAAAGCTGGATCCGTCGCTGCCGACCATTTTTATCGTCGGCGGCTCGCAAGGCGCACGTGCGATTAACGAGGTTGTTCTCGATGCGCTGCCGTCACTACTTGAAAAGTACAATATCGTTCACCAAACTGGCGCCAACAATCTTACGGAAGTGCAGGGAATCGCGAGCGTGTCTTTACGCGACAATCGTTTTGCGGATCGCTATCGCACATTCGGACTTTTGAACGCCCTTGCGCTCAAGATGACCGCGGGCATTTCGTCACTCGTGCTTTCTCGTGCAGGTAGCGGCAGTATTTTTGAAATTGCCGCGTGGGAGATTCCGGCAATCCTCGTTCCGATTCCACTCGACGTCTCGCACGATCAGACTGAAAACGCTTTTTCATATGCGCGAGCTGGCGGCGCCGTCGTCATCGAGCAGCGCAACCTCACGCCACACGTGCTTATGGCAGAAATTGATCGCCTTATGTCCGACTCCGCTGTTCGCGAAAAAATGAAAGTTGCTGCGAAAGAATATTCGCGCCCCGCAGCGGGAAAAAAGATCGCTCAAATTTTACTCGAAACCGCCCTCGAGCACGAGCCAAAATAGCCTATGAGTGTGCGCGTCAGAATTGCCCCGTCACCGACTGGATTTTTCCATATCGGCACGGCACGTACCGCGCTCTACAACTATCTTTTCGCAAAAAAGGTCGGCGGCACGTTCGTCATTCGCATAGAAGATACAGATCGCGCGCGCAGCACCAAAGAATTTCAGGAAGATATTTTCAATTCATTTGAGTGGCTCGGACTCACGTTTGACGAAACGTACATCCAATCCGAACATCTCGATCGCCATCGCGAGCTTCTGAAAAAACTTGTCGACGAAGACAAAGCGTACATCTCCAAAGAACCCGCGAAAGACGATGAATCACGCGTCGTCGAAGTGGTGCGGCTTCGTAATCCAGGAAAAATAATCACGTTCACTGATGTTATTCGCGGCGACATCACGTTCGACACAACCGAGCTGAAGGATTTTGTCCTCGCCCGAGCCATCGACGATCCGCTCTACCATTTCGCGGTTGTGGTGGATGACGGCGACGCGAAAATCACACACATCATTCGTGGGGAAGACCATATTTCTAATACCCCGCGCCAAATCCTCATCCAAGAGGCCTTGGGCCTTCCGCGGCCTGTATATGCCCATTTACCGCTCATTTTGGCCCCTGACAGGACGAAAATGTCCAAACGCAAACACCAGACTGCCCTCAAGGATTTCCGCGCTCGCGGCTATCTTCCCGAAGCAATGATCAACTTCATCGCGCTCCTTGGTTGGAGCGAAGGAGAAGGCGATAAGGAGATTTTTTCTCGAGAAGAATTGATCCAAGCATTCTCGCTTGAAAGGATTCACAAAGGCGGGGCGGTCTTCAACGAAGAAAAATTGCGCTGGTTTAACAAAGAATATTTGCACAAGCTGCCAGAAAAGGAATTTGCAGAAACAGTGTTCATGAAATTGAAAGAATCACTCTCCAGCCGCGTCTCTTGGAATGACGAGATGGGTACCGCACTTATTCCAATCGTTCGAGAACGTATCGCCACGTGGGGCGACGTTTCTTTGCTTGTAGAAGACGGTGAGTTCGACTATTTCTTCA
>JBAQPT010000048.1:0-12231 GCA_049306055.1 Minisyncoccia bacterium
TTGAGCGTGCAATTGCAAATCTCGACGGTGAATATCACCTCATTGCGCGCGCTGTTGATGCCGCGGGCAATGTCTCCTCAGAACGTTCCGCGACCGTTTTCGTAGATACGGCGCCGCCACGAATCGGCGGTTTTGCTGCAACAGTACATGGCGTGCAGATTTCGCCGAATCAAAATGGGGAACTTTCACTCAATCCAGGAGCTGCGCGCTTCGGCATTTCACTTGAGGGAGATACTGCGACGGCCTCCGTGCGCATTGGAGAAACGATCGTTCCGCTCGCGCGCTCACTTGAGAGTGGACTCTGGGAAGCGGAAATTATCGTTCCTCCGCAGTCGCTGCGTATGAGCATCAGCGCCGCAGATGCGGTAGGTAATATGCTGCATGAGCGCGAGATTGGTACACTTCATCCGGTTGCACGCGGCTCAGTCATGGCAGGGGGCGATAGTGATCAGCGACCGCTCGCAGGCGCGCGCATCTTCGTGTCGGTGTTTGATTCGGGGCGAGGCGAGTATGTTGCCTTGAAAGAGCTTACAACCGATGAGCGCGGCGAATATGAGCTCGCACTTTTGCCAGGTTCATATCGGTTCGTCATGCGTGCAGACAATCATTACTCACAAGAAACAACGGCTGTTCTCGAGCATGCTGGCGTGGTTCCGGTATCATTCACAACAGAGCCATTCCGGGGAGTCACGGGATATGTGTATGGATGGCTCGATTATTTTAAATACGATTTATAGCGCCGCGGTATAATACTCTTTATGACCGCACGCGTTCTCATTCCGCTTTCTATCTGCGCTATTCTGGGCGCACTTTTTGGTGCCGCCTATTTCGGCGGGTCGTCGCTTCTCCCTTCGCTGCGAGGTACTGATGCCGTCGCCATTGTGGATGCACCAGAAAAAGGGAAACGTGCACCGCTCTTCGATTTGCCTGACAGTGGTGAGGGGCGCGTGCGACTTGCTGAGTATGGGAATGAGCCGCTCATCATTCTCTTTTTTGCGACATGGAATTCGGAGGCGGCTGATCAGTTGAAAATTCTTGACGATTATCGGATGGGCGGAGGACTCGTGCGCTCTATCGCGATTGCAAGCCAAGAGGAAAAAACGATCGTCTCATCGTTTATTCGCCGCGGTGGATATACTGTTCCGGTTGCTCTCGATCAACGGGGGGCAACGAGCGAAGCGTACGGCATTAAGAGCCTTCCAACACTCTTTTTCATCGGGCGAGACAGCATCATTCACGATATTGCAATCGGCGTTCTCAGCGAACAACAGATTGGGGATAGGGCCGAACGTATCCTTGAATAGCGCTACAATAACGACATGGGAGTGTCCTTTGCGTTTCTTGCAAACAGCATTCATTTCGCGCTTGAAATTACGGGGGCGGTTGCGTTTCTTATGGCGGCGTGGCTCGCGATCGACACGTACCGGCTGCGTGCTGAGGGGAGCGTTCTCGTGCGCGCCGTCGGTTTTGGCTTTAGTGCGGTCGCCTGCGCGCTCCATGCATTAAATGTCGAAAACGACCTTGTTGCATACCTCACCGCTATCATTTTTATTGTCGGGTATTTCCTGATTCTGACGAGTTTCTTCAAGCGAGAGGAATTGCACATGCAAGCAGTGCTCGTTCTACCGGCGTATACACTCTGGAGTGGCTATCTCTCGGGTGCCACAGCAGTGCTTTTGGGGGCGATCGCCTATTTTTCATTTGAAAAGGGTCGTCGCGAATTCAATCATTCGTGGTATCCGTTTTCACTCGCATTTCTCTTCCTCGCGATTGGTGCCATTGGAGCGGCATGGAACATTGGGCACCGCGTCAATGTCATCTTCACGATCGGTCATTGCGCAGAGCTCATCGGATTCGCCCTTCTTGCAAAATGGGTATGGCAGTATCTCCAATTGCGATTGCGGGAGAGTCTTGTACTTATTTTCATTTCTGCGGCATTATTTTTGTCGACCGTTGTAACGCTCGCGTTTTCCACAATTCTCATCAGTCAGATCACTTCCGATACAGAAAAGAATCTCCTTACGAACGTTCAGGTGCTCGATCTCGCTGTTCACGGCCTTCACGAAGAGGCGCGCGCAAAGACGATTCTTCTCTCGCGAGATGAAGCGCTGGCTGCAGCGCTTTCTGCAAATGACCTTGCGCGATTGGAAGAAATTGCGGAAGTCGCGCTTGAGTCTGAATCACTTGGGTTCGTTACGATTACTGATGCGCACGGCGCTGTCCTCGTTCGCGCCCACGCACTCTCTCGCCGTGGCGATTCGCTGATCGGAGAGCGTGCTGTTGAGGAGGCGCTTCAGAATAATGCATTCGTTACGATCGAAGAAAGTCCGGTGGAGAAACTTTCGATTCGTGCTGCGGCGCCTGTCTTTGCAGAGCGTGAGATCATCGGCGTCGTTGTGGCCGGGTATCCGCTCGATAATGCCTTTGTTGATTCCATTCGACGGGTGACAGGCTTGGAGATGTTTATCTATCAGGATGAATCGATCGCTGCAACGGCACTCGCGAACGACGGGCGAACGCGTCTTACCGACGTACCACTCACTAATGGAGTTCACGCTGCAATCTTTGAGCGTGGTGAGGCAACAACGGAACGCTCCGATTTACGCGGACGTTCCTTCCTCGCGAGCTATCTGCCGCTCAAAAATGGTGACGGGAAGACGATTGGGGCATTGTCCGCTGCAAAACCGGAACAAGACTTGCTCGATATTGAAAACGCGACAAACCGACTTACGCTCATCACCGTTCTTCTCATTATGTTGGTTCTCGCATATCCGACGTACGCGTTTACGCGTCGGCTCACAGAGGGGGCAGTATGATGCACCTATCGATACGATCGAAAATCATCCTCATCGTGCTCCTGTGTACTCTGATCCTGATCGGAGCAATGGTCGGCATTTCAATGCAGGTGCTCTCAAAAAGTTACGCAGACATTGAACGCACGTACTTGATTCGCAACCTCGACCGCGCCGACGATGCCATCCAAAATTCGGTGACGCAACTGGGTATCAAGCTCAAGGATTGGGCGTACTGGGATGACACGTATGAGTTCATTGTTGATCTGAACGAAGACTACGCGCAAGCAAATTTGCAGAACAATGCGCTCGGGAATCTCTTCATAAACGCGATGGTCTTTACTGATACGCGTGGAGAGATTCTGGTCACAAGAGCCGCATCGTTCGTCGACCTTTCCGACATAGACCCAACCTCAATAAACGCATACGTAACCGCGCACCGAGACGTGCTGCCACATGCGAACGGCGACAAAGAGCTTGGCGGCATTATCCTTTTGCCGGAAGGACCAGCGCTTTTCGTCGCGAGTACGATCTTGCCAACAAATACTGAGGGACCATCGCGCGGGTCTATGATGTTCGTCAAATATATTGATGATGTATTTGTGCAAGAAATCGGCGAGCTGACGCACTTGTCGGTTTCCCTCTTTCCCTACGACGCCACTTCGCTGCCGAGCGATGTTATCGAGGCGAAAGGGGCGCTTTCAAACGGACAAGTGAATGTTATTCTACCGTCCGCTGACACAATCTCAGCGTATAAAATCGTGAATGACATCGACGGCGATCCTATTTTAATTCTACGCGTTGAGGTGCAACGCGACATCTGGGAACAAGGCAAGACAACGTTGTATACCTTCATGCTGATTGCGGGCGGTGCCGTATTTCTCTTCGGCGTCATCATACTCTTTCTCATTGAGTGGTATTTGCTTTCGCGATTGGTAACCCTCGAAAGGGAGGTTGGAGCTATCGGTGAATTGAAGGACCCCACCAAGCGTGTGAGCGAAGGAGCAGAGGATGAACTCGGCAAGGTGTCACGTACGATTAATCGCATGCTCACTGCTGTCGCGAGCGCCGAAGAGATCGAACGTGCTGCCAACCAAAAAGTGCTCGCATCGGGAAAGCAGCTCACGAACCAACTTGAAGAGATTAAAAAAATGAACAATCTCATGGTCGATCGTGAATTGAAGATGATCGAGCTCAAGAAACGTATTACGGAACTTGAGGGTGGAGGTGTACAACCGCCCTTGCCGCCGCAGAAGTCGGTATAATCAAGTAAACGAAACGTCTACTCTATGTACTATCGGGGTTTCGATTATTAATAGTATTAGTCGCAGATTTCTATGGATACTTCATCACCGAACGCGTCGACATCAATCCCGCAATCGCCACAACCCCCGATTGTCGAGCAGTCCCCACCACCTTCTTCGCGCCTCACGCTTATCTCCGCCGGCATCGTCACGCTTCTTCTCTTGGGAGCTGGCGCATATTTTTTCCTTGCGCCGTCGGCACCAGCAACACCGTCGGTATCAGACGAAAAAATCGTTCGCATCGGACTTTCCCTCGACAGTGTAAAAATTCAGCGATGGGCAGACGAGCGCGACATTATGGTAGAAAAGGCGACCAAAATGAACGCCACCGTTACGACGTATTCGGCTGAAGGTGATGACGCAACGCAAATCTCCCAAATCGAGAATTTCATTTCCCAGAAAGTTGATGCCATCATCGTTGTTGCGCACGATGCAAATGCGCTAGGGCCCGTGATTACACAGGCGCAACAAGCGGGCATCAAAGTCATAAATTACGACCGATTGACCGGAAGCAGCACTCCTGATTTATATCTTTCTTTCGATAGCGTAAAAGTAGGAACATATGCGGCGCAGTATGTCATTGATGCTATTGGGAAGGATAAAAAAGTGCCCAATATTGCGTACGTTGGTGGATCACCGACCGACCGGAACACATACTACGTGCTCGAAGGTGCAATGGGCGTACTCGATCCGTTGGTACAAGAGGGGAAGATCAATCTCGTTTTTAACGAGTTTACTAAGGATTGGAGTCCAAGCGAGGCGTATCTTAACTTCAAAAAATTCTTAGATGGTGGTGGGAAGGTAGACGGCGTGGTGACTGCATATGATGGACTCGCGTATGGCGTTGTTCAGGCACTAGCCGAGAAAAAAATTGAAGGTGCGATTCCAGTTTCCGGACAAAATGGAGAACTTCAAGCGGTTCAACGTATTGTGAAGGGGACGCAAACCATGACTGCATATAAGCCGGGGCGTCCGCTCGCGGAAAAAGCCGTTGAAGCTGCTGTTGATTTTTCACACGGAAGAAATCCGGAGACCAATGGCGTAGTCAACAACGGAGTCGCCGATATTAAGGCATATTTGTTTGATCCAATTCCTGTTACGAAAGACAATATACGAACAACGGTCATCAAAGATGGTACCTTCACCGAGAGCGAAATCTACGGCGGCGCAACGCCGTAACTTTTATGAAGAGTATTAAGGGTCGGTTACTATCCGCCTTTCTTTCGGTGGTTCTCATCCTTTCGCTCGCAAGTCTCGGCATTTTTGCAACAAATCTTTGGGTGACAGAACAGTACAAGAGCGCGTCTGACGCGATGATTGCGGAATTTCGCCTCGTGGACAATACGAAGACGCTGATTGATGCCTTTAATACGCGCGTGCAAAGCGCGGGCACTGATACGACGGAATCACAGGAGCGTATCAATCATGCACAATTAGAAATCCATGGCCTTTTTGTCATTCTCGACAGCGCAATTACTGATACCCAGTCGAGATCTGATTATCTTGGTTTTAAAGCCAGCGTAGAACGTTTGATGACTCAAATCGACGACAGTTTGCGAAAGTTCGAAGAGGAGAGCATCAAAGACTATTTCAGCGACTATAACGAGGCGAATAAGTTGTATGGGTTTGTCCGCGAAAATGGGACGGCGCTTATTTTCAGCCAGCTTCAATATCAGAGTTCCTTACAGGATGAGATAAATCAAACCTATCGCATCGCTATCGCCTCGGGGCTTGGCATACTTGTCGCCCTTATTGTGGGAAGTATTTTCTTCGCATTCCGATTCGCGAATCGGCTCGTCAGGCCACTTGTTCGTCTCACGAAGGTATCGCAACAGCTTGCGCACGGAGATTTCTCCCAAGACATCACGCCGGCAACAAAAGACGAAATAGGCGTGCTCGCATCATCGTTCAACGAAATGACCGGTAAATTGCAGGATTCTCGCAGCCGTCTCGAGGCGCAGATTAAAGAAACAGAATCAAAAGCCGTACTTCTCGAAGAACAAGTCGACGCTGTCAGCAAATCAAAAACCGCTATTCTCAATCTTCTCGAAGACATCGAGGAAGAGAAGAAGAAAGTGGAGGGAATCGTCGTGGAGCGCACAAAAGAATTGAGCGACGAAAAAGCACGACTTCTCGCCTCCATCAACAGTCTTTCATTCGGGTTCGTGCTCGCCGACAGCAACGACACGATTCTTCTCAAGAATCCGACCTTGCAAACAATTTTGGAATACCCAGTGGAGCCACACACTATCCATGACATTGCACAGCTTCTGAAAAGTGCCGGTTCGAAGATTGATATCGATATCGCCAGCTCTTGCAAACGTTGCATGGAGCTAAAACAGCCGGTTGAATTCAAGGAGGTCCCCTTCGGTAAAAAATTCCTACGTATCATTTGTGCACCGATTTTGGCGGCTACGACCAACATTGGGTACGTCTTTGTTGTCGAAGATATCACGGAAGCAAAAGTCTTGGAACGTAGCCGTGACGAATTTTTCTCGATCGCTTCGCACGAATTACGTACACCCCTCACCGCTATTCAAGGGAATGCGTCTATGCTTCTCGATATGTATGCGACGAAATTGGTGGATAATGATATGAAAGAGATGCTCACCGATATTTCGGTTGCGGGAACGAGGCTTATAAAGATTGTTAATGACTTCCTTGAAGTTTCGCGCATTGAACAGGGACGGCTCAAGATTGAAGGAAAGCCCTTGCAGATCGCGGACGTGATTACCGAGGTTGTAAGCGAAGTGAAGGGGCTCGCCGAAAAGAAAAAGCTCACACTCGCCTTTTCCGCGTCAACCCTGCCACTCCCGCTCGCTCTCGCCGATCGTGACAAGGTGAAAGAGATCGTTATGAACCTTATGGCAAACGCCATTAATTACTGCAAAGAAGGCGGTGTTACGATTAACGCGGACGTGGTTGATGGCGCGGTGCGTGTGCAGGTGACCGACACTGGCGTTGGAATCTCACTCGAGCATCAATCGCTTCTCTTCCATAAATTCCAGCAAGCGGGCGATGTCTTGGCGCGCGACATTACACAGTCGACGGGTCTCGGTCTCTACATCGCGAAATTGCTCGTTGAGGCAATGGGTGGGACGGTGTATCTTGAGCGCAGCGAACCTGGAAAAGGCAGCACTTTTGCCTTCACCCTTCCCATAGCGTCGTGATATACTCGCCGCGTATGAGCAAGATATTTCTCGTTGAGGATGATCAGTATTTAGGTCGGGTGTACGAGCGCGCGTTCCGCATGGCGGGGCATGAAATACAGATCTCTGTCGACGGAGCAGATGCATGGAAGATACTATCGAGCGACTCTCCACCGCCGGCCGTCATCATCCTCGATCTCATGCTGCCCAACATAAGCGGGACAGAGCTTCTTACTAAGATCAACAAAGATGATCGTTTCGACAATACACCGATCGCTGTCTTGACGAATTCGTTTAGTGAGGATATCGAGAAGAAAATCATGGATGCGGGCGCGGACCTGTTTTTACTCAAAATCGATTACGACCCGAAAGAAATCGTCTCGAAGATCGAAGACCTTATTCGAAAAGGAAAGTAGTGTATACTAATTGCACGTATGGCAAAGCTATTTATCGCCGAAGATGATCCCCTGATGAGCAGAATGTACGAACGTGCATTCAAGGCGAGTGGACACGAACTCACCATGGCCGGCGACGGGGAAGAGGCGCTCGCGACACTTCAAAAGGCCGATCCAAAGCCAGCGGTCATTATTCTTGACGTGATGATGCCAAAAATGAGCGGATTTGATGTCCTCCGTAAAATCAAAGAGGATGAAAAATTGAAAACAATTCCCGTCATTCTCCTTACGAATCTCGCAGGTCAGCAAGATGCCGAAAAAGGCCTCGAATTGGGTGCAGTTGCCTATCTGGTCAAGAGTCAATATGACCCAAAGCAAGTTGTCGCAAAAATCGAAGAGCTCGTAACGGCATCAACTCGTGGCGAAGGAATACCGCAAGTGAAAGTGGAAGTAAAGGATATTGTAAATAAGGTCGCTGAAAGTGCGCAAGGTGATCAAACAAAGCCGGCAGCGTAAATGCAACCTAAGAAGGGGGCCGAATACCTCAGCCTTTTTTAATGACGCCGATGGATTATAATTCGCGTACGGCGGTTTCTATGGCTATATGAAAAACAACCTCCCACCAAAATTGTCACTGTGGAAAATGTGTTTCGCAGCGATAATGCTTATGGCTATTGGTGCCGCCTTGGGATGGTATCTGCGATCAGAGCGTGGAAGCGGCGAACTCCATATTCCGGGAAAAGAGCAACGCTCAGCAGATGCGATTCGCGATCTTGGCCAGAGCCGCTTTACGAACCCACTTCTTGAATGCGCCGAGCTTCCCGAGACGCTCTCAATTGGGGATCGGAAGGGGCTTGAGGATTCCGTCACAAATTTGATTGAGCAGAAAAAGAAAGAGGGCGCGCTCCTGAATGTTTCCGTCTACTTCCGCGACCTCAACAACGGCCCATGGTTTGGTATCAACGAAACAGAAAAATTTTATCCGGCATCACTCCTCAAAGTGCCGCTCGCGATGTACTACTATTGGAAAGCTGACACTGATCCGGATACTCTTTCGCAGCCAATCGAATTCGCCGGACCAAAAGGCATTACGGTCGCGCATTTTCCGCCGCGCGCGTCTATTTCAGAAGGGAAGCAGTACACCGTCGAGGAGCTCATTCAGCTGATGCTCAAGGAATCTGACAACGACGCTTCGATGATCCTCTATCAATTCGCGGGGCAGGAGCCGACAGCGGGGGTTTTCAAGGACCTTGGTGTTGACCCAGGGGATCCTGGTAAGGAGTACGCGATTGATGTGCGCACCTACGCTTCGTTTTTCCGTATTCTTTTTAACGCAACATACATAGGGCGTACCCATTCGGAGCGCATGCTTGAAATGATGAGTGATTCTTCCTTTACACGCGGCATCACCGCCGGCGTCCCCGCGGGCGTGACCGTTTCGCAAAAATTCGGCGAGAAGACCATCGATGTTGCGAAGAATCTCCACCAGCTCCATAACTGCGGTATCGTCTACGCGCCAGGAAATCCGTACACGCTTTGCATCATGACGCAGGGGAATGACTTCGAAAAACTTGCCGGAGTGATTAAGGATATTTCCGCGCACGTGTATGCTGAAGTTGTTAGAGAAAATTAGTATGAGATTTGTTATCGGCATCATCGTTCTTGTTGCCATCGGTGTCGGGGGATATTTCCTTTTCGGCGGAGAAGGTTTTTCCAGAATGAGTAACCTTATGAGTGCCACCGCGGTCGTGCCTTCGACGCTCACTTCGGACATTCCGTATACAGGAGCGCCACTCACAAAAGAATACAAAAATGATCGACTTGGCTTTTCCGTCTCGATGCCGGAAGATTTTAATGCGCAAGAACTGATGGCAGACGAAAACGGCGGCATGCCGATCATCATTCAAAACGCGTCCGGCGAGGGCGTGCAGATCTATGTAACGCAGGGGCAAGGCGACGCGCGCATGATCACGGCCAACGATGTGCGCGCATCAATCTCCGACATGCAGGTAAGCGATGAAGAAGTTGTTGAGATCGGGTCAGAACATCGTGGTGTCGCGTTCAAAAGCGATAACGAAGCTTTTGGCGGCGCATCGCGCGAAGTGTGGTTCTTCTTCCGCGGCAATCTCTACCAAATCTCGACCTATGATCATCTCGACCCGCTCCTCAAAGCGATGTTTTCAACATGGAAATTCTTCTAAACAAAAAAATACCTACGCTCGCCGCAATCGCGGCTGCAGCCGCGATTGCGGCAGCATTCCTCGCGCTTCCCAACACCGCCGACGCCGCGCTCGCTTCGACTACGCGGGCCACAACTTCCGGCGGTTCCGATGGAAGTGGTGGAGACCTGACATCGGCTTCGTTCACGCCAAGCGATACTTCACTCCTTGTCGTCGTATACGGTGGTGTACGCGAGGCTGATGTTGCGTCCGATCTCACTGCGGGCATGTCGGGAGGAGGTCTCACATGGACAAAGCGCGGCGGGACGAGTTTGGAAAGCGTGGGATGGCGCTCGTGGGTGACAATCTGGACGGCACCGGTGTCAACCGGCGCATCAATGCAAGTAGCTGCAACGAATAATGACCAGATGAACGGTACGTTTCTTGCGGTGTACGAATATACTGGGTATGACACCGGAAGTCCGATTGGCGGCGTTGGTTCGGGCACACGCCAGGGGACTGATGGGTCGTGGTCATTCAATCTCGACGCCTCGCCCGTTGCGACAAGTGAAGTGGTGGCGGGTCTCGCCATCAACAACTGGGGCGACAGTGAAGGCGGGGCGGTTACTCCTGGAACAGGGTGGGCAGAATTTTCCGATTTCCCCGATATTGGAACTGAGGCGCGAGGTCAAACAGAAGGTCGCGGCAATTCGACTTCGGCAAGCGTCTTGTGGAATGAGGCTGATTGTCTCGTCGGTGGTCCCACCGAAGGCAGCTGCAGCGGTGTTGCGATCGAAATCAAAGCAGATGGCGGCGATCCACCACCTCCACCACCTCCGACGCTCTCCAAACCCCCAAACAATCTTGGCCTTACCAGCTATTGGAGTTTTAACGAAGCAACCTCAACCGTTGCGACAGATTTTTCCGGAAGAGGAAATACGGGTACGCTGAATTCATTTGCGCATCCTGCAACAGCTGCGTCTGGATGGGCGAGTGGCAAACGTGGCGCTGCACTTACCTTCGACGGCACCAACGATTATGTAAACACGACAACGCAGTATTCGAATCCGCAAACATTTACAATATCGTTGTGGTTCAAGACAACGTCTGCTTCGGGGCATAAGATTGTCGGTTTCGAAAATGCACAAACGGGGGAAGCGGGGGCCGAGTATGATCGGCATCTCTATGTGGGAACCGACGGACTTTTGTATTTCGGATGGTTTGACGCCGGATACCGCGACGTAATTTCATCGAGCCGTGTTGACGACGGGCAATGGCATTTTGTCGTTGCAAAACACAATGGATCAAATCAGGGGGAAATGTATATAGATGGAGTTTCGCAAGGTACAGATAGTGGCGTACCCCAGAGCTATTCAGGGTATTGGCGTATCGGAGGATTTAAGTTGGATACGTGGACGAACGCGACCGATGGATATTTTACGGGCTCGATCGACGAAGTGCGTATCTATAACCGTGAGCTTGGCGTCAGTGAAGTTACTTCGCTTCGACAAAGTGGCGCAGTAAAATTCAGCGCGTCATCGGTTGCGTTGCAGCAAGGCTCGTCGCTTGCAAGTGGTCTCGTCGGCCACTGGACATTTGATGGACCGGATGTAACGACGGTCGTGGCGGATCGTTCCGGCCAAAACAACAACGGCTACTTTATCGGTGGCGCAACTTCGTCGGCTAAGACGATTGGTAAACTTGGGCAGGCACTGAATTTTAACGGTAGTAGTAACAGTGTAAACGCACAGGACAGCACTTCACTCGACGCTGGGGCCGCAATAACTATTTCAGCTTGGATCATGCCTAACACTATTGGTGGGGACCCTGGTATTCTCAGCAAGAGACAAGATTGTAACGATCCCGATGTTTCTAACTACGCACTCTTTATTCCCGCTGACGGTACTTTGCAATTTGAACACTATACAGGTGGTTGGCAAACTTCGAATAGTACGGGGACTATTTCTCCGGGGCGGTGGCAACATGTAGCTGTGACATTTGATACTTCGACGGACGCTGTGGTTTTTTATATCGACGGCGTGTTGGCGGGAAATGATACTGACGCGACAGCACTCACGATCGACAACGAAATCGTCCGCATCGGAAGAAACGGTACATGCACGGGCTACTTCGACGGCAAGCTTGACGATGCTCGTGTCTACAACCGCGCACTTTCGGCGAGCGAAGTCAAACAACTCTTCAATCTCGGCAAAGCAAAAATAACGCCATGAGAAATGGTGCAAAGAAAATGGAATATGGAACATGGAATACTGGGGCAAAAAAGCATTTCTCTATCCTCCATATTCCATATTCTATCTTCTGCCTTTTCGTTCTCCTCCTCCCACATCCTGCCGAAGCTGCATTTCCAGTAGTTGAATCAACGAATATAAGCGAAACGACATCGGTCACAACGACGCATACGGTCTCACTCC
>JBAQPT010000049.1:0-3526 GCA_049306055.1 Minisyncoccia bacterium
CCATTATCCAGAATTAGTTGGTATCTCGGAAAAAAAGCGACTTGAGTTTGCGATACGGCATTCTGCTTTGCACTTCTCGAAAACAACTGGAAAAATTGCAGCGGCGAGCGAGGATGTTGACCATGGAGGTGAACTCGACATCGAGTCAATTAAGGAAAATGTTCCAAAAGCATTTATTAATGTACTTCGATTGGCAGAAATGGTAGGCATGAAAGAATCAGACATCGTTACAGCGATCGAAAAGAAGTACGGCAAACAGATTGATTGAAAAGGATAGCGAGCTGCTTTGAAGTTAAAAAACGGCAGACGACGTCGGAAATGTGTTTGAAGGGGTCTCTAGCAGGCTGTCGAGCCGAGAGTGAGCGCTGGATCAGCAGAACCAGACAGCGACCGCTGAAAACACTTTCCGATGGCGTCCGTTTTTAAACTTCTTAGCCGCGAGCGGAGATATCTAATCCCGCGTCACAATCTCTTTCCACGGCCCGGCGGGCACCTCTTTTTCTTCGACAAACCGCCATTCGGTGTAATCGTTCGTCGGCATGTTGAGGCAGGTCCAGACTGCAGGAGAAACATCAAGCCCTGCGCTGTTGTTTTCCTTATTTCTCGGCGTTGCAGTGCCAAAGACGTAACCAAAATCTTCTTCACCAAACGGACCGATATCCGCCCATTGCGCGTAGCATGTCTTCTGCCCGTACTTAATTTCTATCCAGCGGTTTTTCAAGACCGAAACACCGTCTTTTGCCGTCGCTGCGTTGAACCACGGAATCCGCATCGCGCTTATTTTTCGCACGCCGTCGTGGTCAAGATCGGCGTAGGGAAGTGCAAAGTAGAACGGATTCTCTTTCGGCGTAAAACCACACGGGAGAAACCCGCACCGATCCTCCGGATCGTCCTCTCCGCCGAAACTCTTCATCCACGCGCCGTCAAAATAACTTTCTGTATTCGTAATGTAATCATTCTCCGGCCCCGCTTTTTCACCAACCCAAAAATACGTCGTCATCACGCGCTTGCGAGGAATAACGTCCATAACTGGCGACGGCTTCAAAGGAGTCGTGCTCGCGGTCGGAGTTGGTGAAAGTGGCGTCGAAGTTGCTGAGGCTTGGGTCGTCGTGGCGGTAATTGGCGGCACAGGCGCCGAAGGAAGAATCGGTGCCGGCAACGGCGGCACGGGAGCTTGTACTAAAAAACGAGTCAATGTGAGATAGACAGCAAACATAAAAACAAGGCCAAGAACTATAGGGACAACGAAACGCATCCGAGCATTATACCCAAACGAGCCGATAAAAATCGATCGCCGCGCCTTCATCAAAAGGCGCGGCGAAAACAGCATCAAAATCAATTCAAGCGATAGTCTGCAGAGATCAGTCGCACTTCAGCGGGGGTGATCCGTTTTCTGTGAGCGACCGTCACGCAGTACAGCTTTCCCTCAAGGTTTTCCATCCAGAAATCCAGAAAGCCCTTCAGCCGTGGAAACCGTGGATGTACATCGTAATCCTGCCAGATGTAGGATTGCAAAAGGGATGGATGATCTGGCAACCGGTAGAGGATTTCTGCCGTCGTAAGACTGTATCCGCCGATTTGAGCTTTGAAATCTCGGTCCATGGGTTCGCTCCCTGTTTCCTTACATCATGAAATCACTTTGCAGCAAATAGTCAAACGCCGTGCATTCATCATGAATGCACGGCGTAAAAATCGGACCAGGCTTAGGGTCTGGAGACGCAGAACACGATGTCGATATTCGTTCCGGTCGACCGACCGCGGTAGAAAACCGTGAATCTGGCCATTCCCCACGTTGCATTTCGTGGTGTCGGGAGTGACAACGTAAACCCGCCCGGCGCGAAGAGGTGTATCACACCATCCTTGCGTCCTACTTCATCGAACAGCTTCCGAACGTCCTCGCGATCTGGCCTTAGTTGCAAGCTCTCGAGTGAAGCATTGAATCTGTCGGGGTACGTTGGCGTGACACCATATTGCACACCGATCACAAATGTGGGCTCGTTGCATGCAACGGGTTGTATCGTATGCGTTACGCCGATGCGAACCATGGACTCCTTCTCACGAGAACGATCAAGAACCGCGTGTGTTTCTATACTCCACCACGTTCCCAACTGTGCTTCTGTAACTGACGCTTGAACGACGAGTAGCGTGAGGACAATCAGACGAAGAACGATTTTCATCGAGGGCTCCCGTTGTCGGTTTCGTCTTCGCGCAGACTAGCATGTGCAATGAGTGCCGAAAAGGCATTTGCTTCATAATTTATTTGCTACACTACTTTTATGATCACAAAAGCGGCGGGGGCGCTTGTGCTCCTTTTTGCTGGCGTTGCCAATGCACAAGTCGGCGTTAATGTTGATGTTGAAACAAAAGTGCGTGAGTATTTTGCTGCGACACCCGTCATGATCGAGATCGCACGGTGCGAATCGAAATTCCGTCAATACGCCGATTCGGGGAACCCGCTCATGGGTGGATACGGCGGCGCGATGGTTGGCGTTTTTCAAGTACATTCAACGGTGCATGCAAACTTTGCCGAATCACTCGGTATGGATGTTTACACGCTCGACGGCAACCTTGAGTACGCGAAATATTTGTACGAGCGCGAAGGAACAAATCCGTGGATTTCTTCGTTCCCGTGTTGGAATACTACGGACGTAGACGAGGGAACTCCTGCTTCGACAGATTCAAATGCGATAACGGTAAATCTTTCGTTCGGCATGGAGCATCCGCAAGTTTTGATACTGCAAAAACGTTTGAATGCGCTGGGCGTCACCATTGCGCCCGATGGTCCCGGTTCACCCGGACAAGAGACGATTAAGTTTGGGTTTCTCACCCGCGATGCCGTTAAAAAATTCCAATGCGCGCGCAATATTGCATGCGGTGGAGACGAACATACAAACGGCTATGGGTTCGTCGGTGCGCGAACGCGCGCCGCTCTCGCGGTAGATGCGCCAATTCCTTCGCCAGAATCGAACGGACCTCCGGCCGAGCCCGTTCCAGCCCCCTCGTCCGCTGAAGCCGAACAAATTGCGGCATTGCAAGCGCAAATCGCAGAACTCACAAAAATTCTCGCGGAATTGTTAGCGAAACAAAATCAATAAAAGCGCCGCGGGTGTCCGCGGCGCAGATGAGCACGAGTGATCGATGTGTCTAGAGCTGATCTTCGTCGACTCCATTGTCCTTGGCTTGCATGGCAACGAATACGAAGTGGCGCAGAATGCCATCTCGACGTAGAGACACTACACGTACGATTGCCCTGCGATCACCAATAGGAAACGAAAGATGAAGTCGATGCGGTTGATACTCAAGGCCGCTTTCCGCCGCAAGATCGTTTGGTAGATCTTTACAACCGTTTGAGCGCATCAATTTTTTAATACGGGGTTGATCGCCTCTCAAAAATGCGTCGCGAATGGATCTTGCCGTCTTCGCTGCCGAATTTGCTGTCGTGCACTCGGATGCTTCTTGAACAGCCAAAAAATAATCAGCCGTCGCAACCTGTGTGCTTGCAAAAGCGAGGAGTAGCGTGACAAAC
>JBAQPT010000050.1:0-1822 GCA_049306055.1 Minisyncoccia bacterium
AGTTTACGCTGGACCTGCTAGAGGACTATAGCGTGATGCTCCAACACGAATATGAGTATTTATTGTCAGATGAATCCGTCGATGAAAACATAACAGCCAGTGAATATGAGTTTACCGAAGAGGGTAACCGGTCCGTCACACTCTAAGGGGGATTAAAACCATGAACACAAAAACAGACCTGCAAAAACTAGCCAAAAAAGTATCGGAAATGTTCGAGATCCAATACCGGCTCCTGACTCCTAAAGAAGAATCATTCTACTGCCTGAAACAAAAGGCCCCGAAATGGGTAAAAGAAATGGTGCAACACGCTCACGGCGACATGCCGCCCGACGACCATAAGTATGATTTCATCGTCGAAGCATTGAACGCGCTCGCGGATACCGACGACTGGGACGAGATCCAACTAGAGCCGGACGTTTACAATCACGACCTGCTCAAATGGGTATCGTCTAACCTTACCCGCGCCGAGTACGTCAACGATGCCGTTACAGAATTCGGACTGGACACAAAAGACTTTGATTTATTTAAAGTCTTGGGATACGGTCAATACATAGAAAAACAAGAAGTCTTGTCCGTCGTCAAAGACGCATTGACCGATAGGGCCGCTGAAGAGATTTAGGAATCCCCCTGAACGGCTGGCCCTGCTACAAGCAGGGTCGCCGTGTGCGGGGAGAACTAAACCGCAAACACACTTACTACATCATGTAGTAGAATCCTCACAGGAGGATACATCTATGCAATGTCCGAAATGTAAATACAAATGGCTGGCAAGAGTAGAAAAACCGAAGCGGTGCCCAAGGTGCGGAAAGTGGCTGGATAAATGAAACCCGCGAAGCCGTTTTCCCATTACGTAAAGAAAACACAGACGTGTTGGCTATGGACTGGTGCGAAACGTAGCGGTTATGGGAGAGTAGCTATCAAAAGAAAAGTATATCAAGCGCACAGAATCGCATACGAAAAAGAGCATGGCCCGATACCAAAGGGCTTAACGCTCGATCATCTATGCCGAGTGCCTTCATGTGTCAATCCTGACCACTTGGAAGCGGTCACGCGAGGCGAAAATGTTCTTAGAGGTATTGGGATAGCCGCAATGAACGCAAGGAAAACGCACTGCAAGCGGGGACATGAGTTGGCTGGAGAGAATTTGAAAATACAAGTCGGAGGAGGGCGAACGTGCCGGATATGTTTTCGGATGCACTGGCGGAATTATCACCAAAGACACTTAGTAGAAAAACGAGAAAGACATAGAAAGTGGTATCTGAAAAATAGGGAATCGGTCTTAATTAAATGCAAGGAAAAATACAAAGAAAAGAGGAAAATCAATGGTTAATGACAAGTCGGAGAATATCACAGTTACAGAGTCGGAATATAAGGGCTCACCCATGCTAGTTATCAAAGCTGGTGATAGGGACCGTTACCCTTTCAGCTTTGGAATTTCCAAGGCGCGTTTGATGGTGAAGTACATCGACGCTATCCGCGCTTTTGTCGCTAAGCACGACAGCGCCGCAACCGGCGAATGAGACCGAAGCGGATCGTTTACGAAATCTGCGACGTGGAACTGGGGGCGGTGTTCTACTGCGACACCCCCCAGCTGAGGGATGATTACGTGACCACTATCGAAACCCTGGGACATCGAGCGATCGTTCATGAATACAAACTTGAAAGGAAAAACCATGACAGCGACAGAATATCGAACATTCTATGACACAAACTATGGGCTTGTTTTCTATTGGCTGCTAGGCCGGACCAGGAACCGCACCGAGGCCGAGGATCTTTGCTCAGAGGCTTTTTTAATCGCTTACGAGAAGCGGGCCGCGCTCAA
>JBAQPT010000051.1:0-6090 GCA_049306055.1 Minisyncoccia bacterium
CGAATTGCTCGCGCGAAAGTTGTTCAAACGGAATCGTCGCGATTTTCGGCGCATCGATGACCGTGTAATCGTGGCGAAGGATATAAAGGTCGGGGCCGGTGCCTGCGGCAAGTGCGTTGGTAAGCTCGACTTCAAACGTGTCTGGATTTTTTTCGACATACGCGACTTGTCGTAAACGATCGTCATTTTCAGAGAGCTGACGAATGATCGTCGCCATCGCCGCTTCGTCAAAGGTGCCCCACACGTTCACGGGGCCGATGGATGATGAGCCACCCGAGCCAACCAGGAAGGCGAAGATGAGAATGCCGGCGATTGCGGAACCGCCAAACGCGCAGAGCAAGATCACTTGGAACATCGACATTCCTGATTTCATACTTGTATTTTAACGCGCGTGGAGGTCGCTTTTCGAAAGACGAGGCCGTAGTGGTGTTTACCCGCGGGAAATTCTTTTTGGAACGTGAGGCCGGATTCGCGCGCGAGGGTGAGTGCTGCTTCTTTTGTGACGACGTCGTTACTCGTCGGACCCATGCCGCCGAAACGGTCGGACCAATCAATGACCGCGAGCCGCCCGCCTGATTTTAAAATTCGCTTCCCTTCTTCAAAAACGGCGCGCTTGTCTTCGAGTTGAAAGAGAAGATTCGAAATGACGACGAGATCGAGTGATTTGTCGGCGAGTTTTGATCCTTGCGGCGCTTCGAGATCGCCCCACAAAATTTCGACATTGGTGTAGCCATGCTTTGCGGCCTCGTTGTGGATGCGGCGCAAGAGATCTTTTTGAATATCGACGGCGTACACTTTGCCGCTGTTTTCAAGCTGCGCAGCGATCGCGAGCACATATGCGCCCGAGCCTGCGCCAAAATCGGCAACTTTCATTGCGTGTTGAATTTCAAGCGCAGCAACGTTGCGCTTTGGATGCGCAAACCCAGCATGTGAAAAAGACGACGCGTTTCCCGTTCGCGCTTTCTGCATAGCTACAGTATATATCTAAAAAGACGCACGCCCACTGACAATGCCGTGGGCGTGGATAGAAATCACTTGGAAGTTAGAGGCGTTTCGCGACGCTCTTTTTCTACCTCAACGAGCACCCCGTCAAGTCTTCTGCCGATTTCGCACTTCTCTGCTTCGAGACGGGCAAGCCAAGCCTTGATCTCGTCAGGCGACAATACCCGGTCTGCACCGGGAAGATACATGCCACGCATGATGGGCTCCATTAGCGCGTTGCGTCAGCCTCAATACTACACCGAGACTTGATTTGCGCTACTCTTCTTTGCCCTCAAGCACCACGCACGCCGCGATTTTGTCGCCTGCGCGCAGCGTCATGACACGAACACCTTGTGTCTGACGGCCACTTGAACGAATTTCTGAGAGATCAGTGCGGATGACTTGGCTCTTTTGTGACATCGCAATCAATTCGCCGTGTTCGGTGACAATGAGACCGGCGATGACAGGACCTGTTTTTGCGGTCACCGAAGAAGTCTTGATACCCGAGCCGCCGCGTCCCTGCACTTTGTATTCTTTGATCGGCGTCTTCTTTCCGTAACCGAGCTGCGAGAGAATGAACAGTTCTTCTGAGCCGCCTTTTTCTGCAACGCCCGCGCCGACGATGCCGTCTCCGCTACCGAGCTTGATGCCGCGCACGCCGCCCGCTTGTCGGCCCATTTCGCGCACATCCTTCTCGTCAAAACGAATCGACTGACCTTTCGACGTAACCAAAAATACCGTGTCGCCTTTGCGCACGAAATTCGCAGAAATAAGCGCGTCGCCTTTGTCGAGACCGATCGCGATGAGGCCAGAGCGACGCACTTCTTTGAACGCGGCTGCCGATGTTTTTTTCACCGTGCCGTTTTTTGTCGCGAGAAGAAGTGAGAGGCCTTCGATTGCTTTTGTTTCTTTCGGCATCGGGAGAATCGAAGTAATCTGCTCGCCCGCCTCGAGTGAGAGGAAGTTCATGATTGATTTCCCTTTCGTTGCACGCTTTCCTTCCGGAAGCTCGTACATTTTGATTTGATAGGCCTTCCCGCGATCGGAGAAGAACAAAATGTCGGAGTGCGCGCTTGCCTTAAGAAGATGCGTCACGAAATCTTCTTCTTTTGTATCCAAATCGACGACACCAACACCGCCACGTTTCTGACGACGATATTCCACCGGATTCGTACGCTTAATATAGCCGCCCTGCGTGAGAACGAGCGCGAAATCTTCGTCTGCAACCAGATCTTCTGGATTCAAAATCTGCGCGCCGCGCTTCACGATTTTCGTGCGGCGATCATCGCCAAATTTTTCGCCGATCTCCTCAATCTCTTTCTTGATGACGTCCATCATTTTCTTTGCGCTCTTGAGGAGTGATTCGAGGTATTCAATCGTCGCCTGCACCTCCTTCAATTCGTCTTCAATCTTCTTACGCTCGAGGCCGGAGAGCCGCTGGAGGCGCATCTCGAGAATGGCGTTGGCCTGGAGTTCAGAGAATTTGAACTTCGTCATGAGACCTCTGCGCGCATCGTCGGTATCTTTCGATTTCTTAATGAGCGCGATGATTTCGTCGATGTGATCAAGCGCTTTTGAAAGGCCAAGAAGGATATGCTCACGCGCTTTTGCGATCATGAGATCGTATTTCGTGCGGCGCGTCACGACTTCTTTGCGGTGGCTGATGAACGACTGGAGAATTGCCTTCAGCGAGAGTGTCTGCGGAACGCCGTCAACGAGCGCGACGACATTGTAGTGGAACGTCTCTTCGAGCTGTGTGTGCTTGTACAAATAGTTGAGTACGGTCTGTGGATTTGCGTTGTTCTTGAGTTCGATGACGACACGGATGTCGGTTGTTGATTCATCACGCGCATCGCGAATTCCTTCGAGCTTCTTTTCGTGCACCAAGGAGCCGATTTTCTGGAGAAGATCGGATTTATTCACACGATACGGGATCGAGGTTATGACGATCTGGTAATCGCCTTTTTTGTTTTCCGTAATTTCTGCTTCGCCGCGGACCACAACCGGACCGCGTCCACTCGTGTACGCGTGACGAATATCAGTCTGGTTGAACGCTATGCAGCCCGTTGGAAAGTCTGGCCCTTGGACGAATTGCATCAAATCTTCGGTCGTCGCTTCTTCGTTTTCGATGAGATGCACGGTCGCGCCAACAACTTCGCGAAGATTGTGCGGCGGAATGTTCGACGCCATACCAACGGCGATGCCGAGCGTTCCATTTAAAAGAAGATTCGGCGCTGCGGCAGGAAGCACGACTGGTTCTTTCTTTGTGTTGTCGTAGTTTGGGCGGAAATCCACCGTGTCTTTATCGATGTCTTTGAGCATTTCAGCCGCGAGGCGCGACATCTTTGCTTCGGTATAACGCATTGCAGCAGCGCCATCACCATCGATCGAACCAAAGTTGCCTTGGCCGACGATAAGTGGATAGCGCATCGTAAAATCCTGCGCCATTTTCACCATCGAGTCATAAACGGCGACGTCGCCGTGCGGGTGGTATTTACCAAGAACTTCACCAACGACCGTCGCCGACTTTCGCGTCTTTGCGGTCGCGGTAAGGCCGATTTCATTCATTGCATACAAAATACGTCGGTGCACCGGCTTCAATCCGTCACGCACATCGGGAAGCGCGCGGGCCGTAATGACGGACATCGCGTAGTCGAGATACGACTCGCGCATTTCTGTCGTAATCGAACGCGGAACAATGCGAAGAGGCGCTGCTGCGCCTGCCTCTTTGTCGCCCGAATCGTTCTTTTCGCCACGCGCCATAATGAGATCAGTATATCAGAAATCGGCCATTTCGCCAGGAAAGAGTAGCCTAAAAGTCGTTATTTTGAGCCCCAAAACCGCCATCATCGCCATTTGGCGTGACGCCAGCCCCCGCATCCACGCTTCCACTCCCGCCCGCCGACGTGTCGCGAATGTCGCGCAGCTGCTGTTGCGCGGAATCGTAATACTGATTCATCTGCTGCTGCGTTTGTTGGATGAATTGCGTGTTCAATTGATCTTCCGGCACGGCCGCGCCTTGCAGCGTTGGGATCGCGCTGCCACGTTGAATATTGCGCAAAAAGAAGAACGCCCACCCGACGAGCAAAATAACGACGACCGCGATTGCGATGCTGCCCGCAACCATTTTCTTTTCGTCGTGCGGTTTGTCTTTTAGATTGTCTAACGCTTGTCCGACTACCATTCGCCCATTATACTACGCCTTCAAGACGACAACTTCGTTTTCTTTTCCCGCCACATCTTTCTTCTTAATCGTGAGTTTCTCTTCGGCTTTCGTTCCTTCTGCGCCGGATTCTTTTAAAAATTGCTTCAGTGTTTTTTCGTTGTAGCCGATTGGGATCACAATCTTCGCCTCAAGGTTGACCGCAAGCTTTTGTGCTTCGGCTGGCGTCAGCGCGCCTTCGTCGCCAACGGGAATAATGAGAACGTCGGGGGACTCCATGTCTTCAATATCTTTCGGGAGAACCGTTGTCCCGACGGCACCAAGGTACATGACAGTGAGGCCATCAAATGTGACGGAATACACGGTGTTGATTTTCTCGTCGCCACCGTATTTTGACGATGAGCCAAAACCAAACGCCGTGATGTCTTTTATTTCATACTCACCCGGCCCCTGAACAACAAACGGCTGCTTGTCGCCGCGCCCCGCTTCTTCCGCGCCATTCATGTCGGAATTGTTGAGCGAAATGAATGCGACGTCGGCGCCGAAATTAGTTGGTTTATAATTTTTGCTTTGTTTTGAGATCGGGCCAAAAACAACCGTCGTGTCTCCTGCGCTCGCGCGCACGCAAAAGCCGTCGTGAAAGGTGAGAATCATAGGAATAGGTTACAGGTTCTAGGTGTCGGGTTTTAGAGAGATACAACTATAACAATCTTTTATGCACAGGGCTAGATTGATCTTCCCTTCATGTCTGGTAGATTGCGGAAATACCAAAGCCGACATGGCTGCGGATGCTCTTTGACGAGGTCCTTAGATGACACCACAGTAACAGACATTGGCTAAGCCAGGACTACCCGCTGATTCTTAACTGGTCAGTGGCGGAAATTCCTATCGCAAATGAAATCCGTACATTCGGAGATCACTCGCAATGCATACGACAATGACTCGTCACATCGGTCTCGCGACCGCAGTGGCACTCGCGGCGGACTTCAGGCATGGCTACACCGGCGTCCCGGGAACGAGGGATTCGCAGGTCGGCATCGGTGCTCACATGATGGCTCGGGCGACCGACGGCGATGGTGGCACGGTGATCGACAAGGCCAAGATGGCGCGCAGTCCCGGCGGTGGCGGCAGCATCCACGGCGCGATCGCGGCGATGCAGCGTGGTCACGACAGCGGCGGTTCTGGTCTGCCCGGCACGTAGCACCTAGCCAACCGACCCGCAAGGGTTGCCCAAACGTTCCTGTGTAGTGCGGAATCGGGAACATCGTTTCAATAAAGCCCCGGGTCATTGACCTGGGGCACTTCTTTTATATGCACACAAGCCTGTTGCCTACTGCGTGAGAAATGGTATCTTCACGTTACCGAACCGAAAGATACGTGGTTCGGCATGTACCACCGCAACGGAGCACGAACGAGATGCGAATCCGCGAAGGCCCTGGCACCGCCATGGGAAAAGCCCACTCTCTCGGAGCAGCCTCCGAGGGCACCGGCGGTTTCCACGCCGAAGGTTGGCACTGCCGGTCGACCGAAGGCACCCTGACCTCACCGAGCCTCGAGGGCTGCGGCGAGATCTGATTCCCAAGCTTCATGATTGACGGGAGGATCAAACGGTGACTCCGCCGGATTAAGTCGGATAAAAATTTGAGCACTCAAGCGCGCAAGCGCTATCAGACACACTCGTGTCAGGAGCCCGCAGGTCCTTTGCGACCTCGGGCTCCAAATCTTTCATATCTTAAGCCATGTTTTTGACCATACTTTACAGGACTTGACAAAGACTGAAGGATTTACTAGGATGCCTTTGACCTGTTCACACGTGTGAATGGGCACTTTCGTGTGAAGCGACTTCAACAGGAGACGACTCCAATGAAGAACATGTTCTCGAAGACGCATTGCGCCGCGAATCCGACCCAGAGCACCGCGATCATCGGCGACATCGGCCCGGCCAC
>JBAQPT010000052.1:0-3733 GCA_049306055.1 Minisyncoccia bacterium
CATTGAAACTGAACAGCCAACAAGGAGGTTGGCATGAAATATGCGATACGCGCCTTTGGCATCGTGTTTGCACTGATGCTTGGAGGTCCATTAGCGACGGCTCAAAACACGCCACCTCGTCCACCGTCACACGTGATCGACTTGGCCGGCATCTTGTCCTCCGGAGATGCACAAGCGCTCCGAGACAAGCTCGAACTGCTTGAGTCTCGAACGACCGCACAAGTCATTCTCGTCATCGTGAAGTCGCTCGAGCGTGATTCGCTCTTCGACTTTACGCACAAAACTGCGCGGAAGTGGAAGCTCGGAACCGCCGAAAAGCACAACGGCGTACTCATCGTGCATGTCGTCGCGCCGGGCGCAACGCGTATCCACGTCGGCAAAGGGCTCGAGGGCGACCTCCCTGACGCGGAGGCCGAACGCATCCTCGACAACCTGATGGTGCCGCATCTCAAGCAGAAGGAGTACGCGCAGGCGTTCAACGCCGGCGTGGACCGCATCATCGCCATTGTTTCGGGGTTGGAAACGGCTCCTGAACGGAGCGCGGAAAGACAAAGCAGCGAACGAGCAATCGCCGCATTCTTTGTCTTCTTCATCGCGTTCATTCTGCTCGCAATCGCGAACGCGTATGGCAGATCCTGGGGCGGCTCCGTCGGAATCAGCTCGTTTGCTGGTGCCGCGTGGCTCATTGCCCTCACAAACCCGGCCATCTTCATAGCGGCCATGATCGGACTCATTCTTGGCATCTTCCTTCGGGATGTCTTCAAGTCAGACATTCCGTGGTGTCCTACAGGGTGCGGCGATATGGCAGGTGGCGTTGCTCGTGGTGCAGGAGAATTCCTGGGCGCGGGCGCAGAAGCACTTTCTGGCTAAAGGAGGCAAACATGCAGACCGAAATCGCATTCACGGCATTTCTCGCCTACGTTCAGACGCTTCCCGGCGGGGAGTTCCTGGTCGCAACGATCTCGTACGGCGTCATGATTGCCGCCGTGCTCGTGCTCATCGGCCTCGCGCTCGTCGTGCGTGGTTGGATCAGCTGGTTCTTCTCTTCCGAACAGGATCGCCAACGGATGCATGACGGCAACCCTGCTTTCGCCATGAATCAGAAGCTCTTCGTGATGCCGGCCTTTGCCTTGGCGTTCGGGTCGACATTGGTTGGCAGCCTGAGCGTCAACATCTTCCTGCGCAAGTTGGCGATTGCCTTCATCGTGCAGATCGTTGCGATGCTGGTTGTTCGCGTTCTTTTCGCGGGCGATCACCGTCGGATGTATGCAGGCAACGTATCCGCTGCCATCAGCCTCGGCATGATCACACTGACCGTCGGCGTTGTCACGATGTTCGGCATGATGCGGTAACCGCTTCACATTGACTGTTCACGTAATGGCCGCCGGCGCTCAAAGCGCCGGCGGTTTTCTATTTTCTGGGCTTGCACTGTTCATTTTGTATGGTATTATGCGCTTTCCGTAGGCAACCCCCACGGAGACAGTAGTCCTTTACAATCGAAAGAGGATGGAAGTCATGCAGAACTTTTGGAGAAACGCAGCCCTCGTTCTGGGGGGCCTGTTGGTCATCGTCCTTGGCGGCCACTGGTGGAACTACGCCGCTCTGAACAGCGGCAAGAACTCGGCTGCCGCCAAGCTTTCTGACATCGCCGTCATGGAGCAGCGGCGGGGCGATCTCGTCGTGCAGGTGCTGCCGGTCGTTGAGGCCGCAGCCAAGCAGGAACGCACCGTCATCGACAGCGTGACCAAGGCCCGCGCCGAGCTCGGCAAGGTGCAGGTCAGCATCGGCTCATCGCAGGCCGATCTGCAGAAGTTCGTCGAGGCGCAGAACCAGTTCTCGTCAGCGCTCTCCAAGCTGATGGTGGTGGTCGAGAACTACCCGCAGCTGAAGTCCCTGAGCAACATGCAGACCTTCCAGTCTCAGCTCGAGGGGTCGGAGAACCGCATCGCGGTTGCGCGCGTCGACTACAACGGCGTCGTGCGCGAGTACAACAAGTGCGTGACGGGCTTCTTCTGCTCGTACACGGCGTCCCGCAACGGTTTCGTCGCACTGCCCTATCTCGAGGCGCCGGCGAAGTCCCGCGATCTGCCGAACACGAAGATCGACCTCAACAAGGGCTAACCTCGTCGACTTCGGTCAGAAGTTCTTCCAACATCTGTCGCCGGCGCACCTTGCGCCGGCGATTTCTATTTTGATACGAATTCCTTCAAACAGAAATAAATCCGACCATCGTGATATAGTTTGAAAATGACTGGCGAGAACGGTAGTGAAAACGTCTTCCCTTTGAAACCGATACAAGACCCCACTCTAAGAAGGCAGGAATTGGAACAACGAATAGCCGCAGTTCTTACTCAACACGCTGACCGTATTGCAACGACTGACAGAGAAGCACTCGAAGCACTTTCCAAACGCCTCGATGAGTTCAAAGTCGAAGGGATGGTATCAATACTCACCGGAGAAAGAAATGAGAAGGAGCGCCTTCTACGATTGAACGCGATAGAAACCGAGCTCGTCCCCATTATGCAAAGAGTTACCGCTGCGTTGCGAGACTGATCTAGTGATGGACTCTTATATCCTCACCCCCTCAAACGGATTTTCGGTGCAGATTTTTTGGAGACCGACGTTAGAGTCGTCGTCGCCGACGAGAACGTAGTATTCGCGTGGAATGTTGGCGAGCGAGGTGAGCGTCGGAAGATCGGCTTTTTGCATGTCGGCTATCGACGGGAAATTTTCTTTCGGATTCGTGATCATGACGGGCGATGTTTCGAGAATGCCGAGCCCTGCTTCTGTCTGCGGGCCAAACGCAATTATTTTTCCACTCTCAACATTTACAACCGCGTGGCCTTGGCAGTTCGTGCCACAACCCCACTGTGCGACCGCATACTTCCCTGCAAAATTTGGTCCCGCTGCGACAGCCTCATCAATTGCTGTTTTGAAATTTGCTGCCTGCGTGATGTTCGTGTTTGTGTAATCAACCGTCGCAATCGGACCCTCATACAAAGGTCGGTCCTTTGCAAGCTCAGGATTTTCAGCTTCCCACTTTTCAAGCACGCGTTCGCAGCTTGTCTTTTCGGCAAACATGCTAAAAACGCTGCTGCCCATGATGTAGTTGATGTAAAGTCCCTCGGCGACAAGGACCGCCGCGCAAATAGCGAGGAGAATCTTGGCCCCAGCCGACATTTCAAAAAAAGAATGCATCGGCGCCATACTACGCTCTCGTGGAGGTCGGGTCAAATCCGCGCCATCTTGTCTCGGTATCGAAAATGTGATTCCCTGTGGGAAGAGGCAGGAGGCCCACATGATGTACGTGCTCTATGCGATCTACGTGATCGTTGGACTTTTTGTTCTGATAGTAGTGATTTTGCTCGGCATGGCAATGATCGTCATGTTTCAGATATCTCGTTCTCCGCGTGCTGCCGAAACGATTCAAAACGCGTTCCCGCTCTATGAATGGCATTCGTTTGAAGATGCGTGTGCGCTCGGGTATTCAAGGGGCACCACCGGTCACGCACTCTCTCTTCTGAACTTCAGAAAACAATTGCAGGTGTGCTTGATCACGGATCTATCGCCGGAAGCGCATAAGATTTTGGAAAGTTCGCGAAAAATAAGACCTGATGGATTTACCGCGCTTTCGGCTCCGTATCACGATTTCTGCATCGTGCAGCGTCGAAACTGGCCGAAACGGCGACGTCGAACACGAGTACCAAACCTAGAGCTGAAGCCTGCATAGAAG
>JBAQPT010000053.1:0-13118 GCA_049306055.1 Minisyncoccia bacterium
GCGTCGTACAGCTTCTTATTTGAGGCTGTTTTAGAGTGCTTACCTTCCCCACATAAACATTCCAAACCGGCCTCAAAGAAGAGGCCGGTTTGTTCTTTGAAAGGAGGACTACGTGAACGCACACGCAAGTATCGATATATCTGAGGATTCTCGCCCGAACTGGTTCGTGAAAGTCTCGGGCGATGAGTTTCTGACACCGTCGTTTCTGCAGTGGCTGCAGAAAATCGACCTCAGCACTGCACGAATCGTGATATGCGTCGGCGGTGGAACTCAGATCAACGAAGAGTTCAAGCGCCGCGGTATCCCCTATCGGAAACATGGTCCGATGGGACGTGAACACGCTACGCGCGAGGAAGAACAGATTGCAGAGCAGGTTCTTCAGCAGAATAAACTCACGCTCGAGAACAAGCTCTGCATAATGGGCATTTCGATGCATGTCATAGTACCAGTGCTTGCAATTGGCGGCAGACTCACGCATGTAAATGGCGACGAGATGACGCGTGCGGCATATTTGGGCTTCGATAAGCTCTTTGTACTAACTACGCGCGGCCGTCTTGGGGCGAAGCGGTGGCAATTCCGTAAACTCCCCAAAGTTGAAGTTATGTCACTCGAACCAGAGCGACTGTCATACCACGGAACCTCTGGGCGATAGCGTAGGAAGCGCCTCAAATATGAGGCGCTTCTTCTTTTTTCACTATTTCAGGTCCTGCAAAAAGCGCGAGCGCGATGGTTGCCATCATAAGACCGAAATCACGCACGCCGATTGCGTTGAGGCCAATATCGAACGTGATAACTGCGAGGTGCAGCGCGAGCGCGAGCGCGGCCCAGCGCGTAAAGAGGTTGAGCGCGAGGAGCCCGCCGGCGATGACTTCAAATGCACCATTTGCAAGCACGATCATCGCGGGCGGAATATGAAGTAGGCTCACGGCCCATTCAGGTACCCAGCCAACCCAGTTAATGCCATCCATGAGTTGCGAGAAACCAAACCAGAGAAAGACCGCTGCGAGACCAAGACGAAGGATTGTGTATGCGATTTCAGTGCGATCCATATTTATCGTGCGAGTTCTCCAATTTTAAATCCTGCGAGCACCGTCTCTTTCTTCGCGTCGCCGCCGTGCATGTTGTTGAATTTTGCCGACCCATCGGTTCCACAGAGCTGCTTAATCGCCTGTTCCCCACCAGGATGATTCGGGATCCATGACGTTAGGTCGTATACGTTTCCATTGATTGCAGTCCAGCAGCTCGAGTCGTCAGCATGAGCCGCGATATCAGCCATCGAAATGCCCGAAGTTTCAGTGGTGTTTTGCAGCGATTGCTCGCGAGTCGTCTGAATTTGCCAGTACACGAACCCACCGACTGCGATTATCAAGGCTGTGCCGACGAGAAGCGAGATCGTTGTTTTCATCGCTGCATTTTACCACAACGCCTGCACTGACCAGCCGATCGCATAAATGCCGAAAAAATTCATTGCATAGGAAACGGGAATAAGGAATCGGAGGTCGGTTTTGGAGAGGCCGAGCATCGCGAGACCGATTTCGTCGGGCAATGGAGAGGCAATAACGAGCGCACCCATGACTGGCACTGACCACGCGAGAAACGGTGAGCGGAAAATTGCCTTCAATTTTTTCAGCCACGAACCACGGAAGAGTCGCGCGATGTCATCCGAAACGGCATCGCGAACGAAGAAAAACAAAATGAGGTCGCCGACAACCGCTCCCGCCGCGCCCCAAAGCGCGAGCGGCATGGCTGGTACTGACTGCGCCATCTCAGCAAATGCGACTCCTGCCGGTGTGACCGTAAGCAAAGACGTGAAGAAAAATCCCGCGATAAATGCCTCGATAGGCACGAAGCCGATGAGCGACATTACAGAGGGGATAACGTCGGCGCGTGCGAGATACGCGGCGAACGCAATGCTCGCCACGATGACGAGAATGTCACGTCCGAAGTGGGGTTTATGCACTTCCCTTATGCGAACCATAGAAACGCGAGCAACGCCGCTCCTGCGAAGATGCGGTACCACCCAAAGCCACTAAACGTATGCGTTTGAATGTAGCGTAAGAGCCACCGAACGCCGATGTACGCTGCAATAAACGACGTACTAAAGCCGACCGCGAGTAGTTCCCATTCGCCCGTAGCAAACGAGGCGCCATTTTTCAAAAGATCGTAGCCTGTCGCGGCGAGCATCGTCGGAATCGCCAGCAAAAATGAAAACTCGACAATTTCTTTTCGCCCAATGCCAAGCGCGAGACCACCGAGAATCGTTGCTCCTGCGCGCGAAACGCCGGGAACAATAGCAACTGACTGTGCGCACCCAATAAGAAACGCCTGTTTGTATGAAAGACGCTCGGACGCAGCTTCTTTCTGAGGTCGCACGGCATACCATCGCTCAAAAACGATGAGCACAATGCCGCCTAGAAGCAGCGCCCACGCGATAAGATGCATGCTCTCGAGAAGATACTCCTTGAGGAGTTTGTAGAGCACGAGGCCAACGAACGCCGTAGGAATAAAAGCGACCGCGACCCGCTTCCCCGCTTCAAAATTCCATAAAATAGTGCGCCAATACAGAAGAACGATGCTCGCAATGGCGCCAAGCTGAATCGCTATGATAAAGCTACCGAGAAATGCGCTTTCAGGAATTGCCAACATATCGGCTGCAATAATGAGGTGCGCGGTTGAGGAGATCGGCAGGAATTCGGTGAGGCCCTCAACAATACCAAGGAGTATGGCTTCAACTATTGACACAGTATTATGATACACCCCATGAGATAATACGGAAGTCTAATTTTTCGCGTAACTATCTCAACGATGCTGGTTAGTTATAAACCGCTGGACATTGTGTTTTATATCTCACGGGGTACACTATTCGTGTTAAAAGCGTGCGCTAGCAATTGTACCTATGGAAGAAACAAAACAGGAGCCAACAGCGTCCGGCGACCAAAAGGCTCCCGAAAAGAACGTGTTAATGGCCATTCTTGCGTATATCGGCCCCTTGATTCTGATTTCGTATCTTATTGCGAAAGACGATCCGTTCGTGAAGTTCCACATCAAGCAAGGACTTCTTCTCGTCATCGGCGAAGTCGCAACATGGATGATCATGATGACGATCTGGATTCTCTTCCCACTTCTTCAGCTTGTGAATCTCGCGATTTTCGTTCTGGCGATCATCGGCATTGTCCGCGCGGCGCAAGGGCAAGAAAAACCGCTCCCGCTCATTGGTCACTTTGCGAAAAGTTTTGACTTTTAAGCGATTGACGCGGAAAGGTACTTCGCTATAGTGCATGGAGTTGTTTGTGACGCTCACAGCGGAGGACGAGGATATGCAAATCAGTGCCGGGCCGACAAAGGACGAATTGAAAGAAGCACTCTGGAATAGCGACGCGTACCATGCCACTTGGGTCAGCTTTCAAGTGCTTGACCTTGATATGATCCCGCTGGCCGCAACCATCAGATCGGCGGAACGTAAGGATGGGTCGGGAACGTTGTGGCTTATCAAGGGCCACCTCTACGATATTCCGGCTGGCTCTCTGAATGACGGCTCGAAGCCACCGCGAAGATTCAAGGCGATGTATTCGACAGCGGATAAGAAAGGTACGATGAGGCTCTCGTGGTGGTGAGCGTTTGCAACAAAACTACGAGCGCCGCGGTATTGCACCGCGGCGCTCAACTTTTTTACATTGAACGAGGAAATCGTTGAAAAGGCGTCGGATGCTAGGCGCGGGGTGAGACGGGGTCGGGGCCCCGTCGCAAGGCCGGAGGCGCTTGGCGCCGAGGCGGGGTCGCGCAATTCGCCAACAGGCGAATTTGCGTGACGAGGACTTTACTTCAACAATTTCCTACCAGAAACCGAAGCCTTTGCCAGCTAAATATGCGCCGAGAAGAACTGCAAAGAGCCCACCGGAGGTGTACCACGTCGGGGTGTTGAAGTTCTTGAGTATTCGATGGACTTTGGTGTACGGAGACGCAAGATACAAGATACCTTCCGCAACCATCCAATAACCAATGAGCGAGATAATGCCTCGCCAATCAGGCGTGACATTCGGCATTGCAATGACGAGCGCAAGACCAGCGACGAGCTCAAGAAGCCCGACGAGCATGATGAGCGGCTTAGAGCCGAAGAAGTCCATGACGATTGGCATGAACGACTTCTGGCGAAGCATAACGATGCCGCCCGCGATAAGGAAATACAACCCGAACAACTTAGCTAAAAATATTGAAAGATCCATAGATAGGTTTCCCCTTAATTAATATTTGGATTGTACCGTGCTTTTACGAACTACGAGCGATGAGTGTCGGGGGGTGTGGATACCTTTCAACCTGCCGATTGCCACTCACCAATCCGATCCGTCGGGTGTATAAGCTGAATGATGTTGAACGTGAGCGAATCGCGAATGAAATAAAGCGCGATGCCTTCGAGAAGAATGACCGCGATGACAGAACTCCATATCGGTATACGCCACGCGATCAAGAAGCCGCCGAGCGCCGCGAGCATGTCTCCCGTCGAGTTCACAATCGAATCGCCAAAGTACCCTTGCGCGAGCGCTTGTTCACGATAGCGATTAATGATCATGTCGGTATTTTCAAAAAGTTCCCAACCGCTCTCAATCGCAAGCGCCATAAGGAGTCGCGTACCAACAGAGAGTCGCGGAAACAGAAGTGTGAGACCCGCGTAGAACAAAATGCCGTGGATGATGTGCGAAAACGTGTACCAATCGGTGAGATGCTGTGAATTGCCGTCGGAAATAACAGCGCTTTCCCAGAGTTTTATGTACCCGCCTTCGTAATACAAAGGCTGGCCCATGATGTAGAGAGCGAAGGCGTGGAACAGTAAAAGCGCGAAAACACCAAAAAGAATGGAAGGACGCATAGTTACCGAGACTGGATTAACCCATGACTCCTCAAAAAAGTTTCGGCTTGACTTGAAAGACCGCTTCCCCGCCGAATGAGGTCGCGCGCATAGGCCTCTGACGCATCACTCCGTTTATTTGTTAAGTAATCCCAAAAACCCTGTAGGCCACCGTTTCCTTGTTCTACTGACGGGCTCCGTCCAAACCCTGTACTTTGCGAAACAAGCGATTCATTTGAAGTGGGTCGCGCAAGCGATTCGTCCGCGCCTCTCCCGTAATCATAGCCACCAGACATCGCATCGAGTGCTGCGCTGTTTTGGGCAAAATCATACGGCATGAGCGGAGACGCTGGCGTGATTGGTGCACGTACGAGAGAGGTGTCTTGAACGACCGAATTTTGATCGCCCCATGCAGCCTGCGCTGGCGGCTCCGAACCAAGATACGTCCCGAGAGAACTGCCAAGAGAACTCCAAAGTCGCTGGAGCGGATTGGGACGCGAAGCAGATTCCGACACCTCGGGCGGAGGGGCGGTTCCAAACATATTGCCCGGCTGCTCCGCAGCATCCGGATTCTGAAATGCTCGAAGAACACTCTGACTACTACCGTGTGAAAGATCGGGGGGTACCGACGATTCTGAAGAGTGCTGCCCTGAATTCTGCGAAGCTGCGTTTGTAGGCTCTGTTCCATACCATTGTCCATCGCCACGATAGCTGGTCGCACGACATTGGCCAACGTTCTCTTCCACATTCCAATGACATTCACCGCGAACAAACGGACCGTATTGATCCGACTCTTGGCAGTAATGACCGCGCCAACATGGAATTCGCGAGTCAGTACAGTTGTAATACTCCCGCGGCTGGTTACAGATTGCGTTGGCGCGAGCGCCAAGAGTTTGCGCAGAACTTACAAGAGGAAAAACGATAAAGAGAACGGCAATAATGCGCATACCTCATTATGGCTTGCCCTCAGCCACTTCGTAGGGGCGATGTGTATATCTTCTAGCCGAAGGTAAAGGCAAAAACACGCAGGCCGGGCGGCGCGATAATTTCCAGCACGTGCTCGCCCGCGGAGGGATTCGAAAGAATGTGATAGAGCCGGTCCTCGCGCACCGTCAGGTACCCTTCTTCATCGACGTCCCCACCGCGCGCGCCTGGAACGCCGTCTTGAAGAATTCGGACACGCACATCTTTGTCTGATGTCGCGACAAGATAGACCTCTTTTGCGCTGTAGCGGAAGATGACCGAAGCATCCGCGCGGGCCTCGGCGTGTTCTGGCTGGATATCCCACTCGCCCGCGAGATAGAGCGCGTTCAGCTCTGGCGTGGCGGGCTTTTCAAACGACTGAACCCCCGTCATCCCCGGACGACCGCTCGCAAAGTTTTCATTTCGCAGCGAACCGAAATACGTTTCGGGCGAACGAGCAAAATTTTGACCTTCGCCGATTTGTGCAGATGCAAGCGCGGCAGGAAGTTCGACGTCCTCGCCGAGTTTGGCGGCGCGCTGATTGAGCAGTTCGCGGATTTTCGATTCTGTCTCCTCGTACGCGCCTTCGCCAATGTGGTCGTACACGATATTGCCCTCAATATCGATCAAATATTTCCGTGGCCAGTAATTGTTGCCGTACGCACGCCAAGTGCCGTAGTCGTTATCGAGTACGATCGGCCAGGTAATTCCGGCCTCACGCATAGCCTCTTCAACATTCCCCTTGTCTTTTTCAAATGCAAATTCCGGCGTATGAATCCCGACGATTTCGAGACCCGCGTCCTTGTATTTGTCGTACCAGGAGACGAGATGCGGAAACGTGCGCTGACAGTTGATGCACGAGTACGTCATGAAATCGACGAGGATCACTTTTTTGCCAATCATGTCGGCGAGTTTGAACGGTTCAGTATTTACGAACCCTGCGGCCTCGGCGATTTCAACGTACGGACGCTCTCCCGTAAGAACCGCCATCGGATTATCCTGCATGCCGATGATCGTCGCTGAAACTGCGAGTCCAACAATAATGATGCCGATGATCAAATAAATGGATTTCATAGTTGGATACGTTCGAGAATACCTTGCTCGAATTCGACAACGTCAACAAAGCCGCTTTCAAGAAGCCAGATTTCAATTTGTTTTTCAACGCCACTTGCAATCAAAAGTCCGATCGCGATAAAAAGAACGCCGACGATGCGTTTAAACCATCCGCGAGAATCGCTGAGAATCGTGAGTCGGTCCGCAAATTTCTGGCCGAGGAGCGCGATAAGGAGAAGGACTAGCGAGAGACCTGCCGCGTACGCGAACAAATACAACGAACCGAGCGCAAACGACGCTGGCAGAACCGACGCGAGAATGACGAAATAGGTGGGAGAGCACGACGAGAAAACGGGCCCGCGCGCCGCGCCGATAAGCACGTCGCCCCAGACGCTTTTCTTTTGATATCCCGTACCGACGAGCTGGTTAGAACGACTCGATAGTTTTGCGATCCCGGGAATGCGTTCCCAAAGAGCCGGAAACAAAAGCGTGAGCCCAAAGAGAATGAGTATTCCACCGGAGAGATATGTCCAGGTTTCCGGCGGTACCATAATGAGCGCCGTCGAAAATTTGAGAAGATAGGTGAAGAGAATGATGGATGCCGCGAGCGAGCCGACCACGATGTAGGGCGTTGCCTTTGAGCGACCTGTCGCGGACGAACCGACAACGACCGGAAGTAGCGGCAAAATGCACGGCGCGAGGACAGTGAGAATTCCCGAAATGAACGAGACAGCGAGTAGTGTCATGGAGGAATTATTGCACGTTCTCGACGAGCGATGCGAGCGTCAATCCACCACTCCATTTTTTGATTTGATTGCCATCGGCATCCACCTGCACAAACGTATGCTGATACGTCACGCCGTATTTCTGCTTGAGCGCTGTGTGGGTGTCATAATTAACATCAAGAATAGTAAGTCCCGCCGGAATAGCGCTCATATGCGATCGAATGTCTGCATTGAGTGTTTTGCACGTTGGGCACCAGGCAGCGCGGAAAAAGAGAACCACGTCGCCGGAGTTCGCCTTCGCAAGTTTTTCGGGAGCGTAGGTCTCATAACTTCCCTTCATCATGGCGTCCGATTCCATCATGGGGCCGTCGTCTTTCACCATTTTTTCCTCGTCCTGCATCATCGTGTCATCTTTCTTCATGGCGTCGCCTTTCATCATCGTGTCTGCCGCGTTGTCTTTTTCCATCATTGCATCATCCTTCATCATTGCCTCCTGCGGCATCGCCATGTAATACAACCCGCCCGCTGCGAGCACAAGAACAACAAGCCCTCCAATTATCCACTGCGTCATACGTTAATATTTATTTAGAATATACCCGCATACTATCGGGTCACGCGGAGATGTAAAGTAGACTTTACACTCAAACTGTGGATTAGTAGTTGCGATCGGCGTACCGGTGCGCAAAAACTTTAGCGACGATCATGACCCCGAGCGCAAGTGGCACCCACAGATCGAGCGTGTGGTTCATCCCTTTTACGACGAGTGCGACGGTGAGGACTAGAATCCCCGCGAGATACGCAGCGCGACCAGCGAAACTGCGATTTGCAAGGTCGCGCTCGTCTCCCCCGCGTTCGCGCACGACGAGTCCGGCAAAAAGCGCGATACAGCCCGCGGCTATGACGAGCGCAAGCATTCCTGCCGCAGGCGGCATCCAATACATAAAGGGATCGGTAACCGCGATGAGAAGTACAACGAGGACACCTGCGAGTAGTGTTTGAAGTGTGTTCATAGGCTAAAAATGTCTTCGACAGGTACCTTGAAGATACGGGCTATTTTTAAAGCGAGCAAGACCGAGGGTGTGTAATTCCCTCTTTCGATCGCGATGATCGTCTGGCGCGAAACACCCGCAGCCACCGCGAGGCCTTCCTGTGTAAGTCCGCGATTCATGCGGAGTTTTTGCACGCGGTTTGTTACCGAATCCATTGAAGGCAGTCTACAGACCCAGCAGGAGACGTCAAGTCTATTTTACACTCTCGGCAAGACGTTGTAACGCGACTGCGTAGGCGGCGTCGCGCAGGCTTATAGTGCGCTTTTTGGATTCATCGAAAACGCGTGTCGTTGCTGTTTCCATTTTTTCCTGCAACTTTGCGAGCACATCTTCTTTTGTCCACGACTCGCGGCGACGATTTTGTTCCCATTCAAAATAACTGACGACTACACCGCCTGCGTTCGCGAGAATGTCGGGAATGACCGTAACGCCACGCTCGTTTAAAATCGCATCAGCTTCAAGTGTTGTCGGACCATTTGCAAGTTCGAGAACGATTTTTGCCCGTATATCGGCAGCGTTTTTCTCGGTGATTGCATTTTCAAGCGCCGCAGGAACGACAATATCTACCGGGAGCGCGAGAACGGCATCAGAAGAAATATCGTCGGCAAAGCCCGCAAGCGTGCCTTTTTCTTTTTTGTACGCCTCTGCCTTGTCGATATCAATTCCCTCCTTCCAGTACGTGCCGCCTTTGGAATCCGCGAGGGCAACAACCACAAACCCTCGCGATTGAAGATATCGCGCAAGATAGCTCCCCACATTTCCAAAACCTTGAATCGCAACGGTCATACCCTTCGGATCTTTGCCGAGTTTTTTCAGCATTGCCTCAAGGACGTAACCGCCGCCGAAACCCGTCGCTTCAGTGCGACCATGTGAGCCGCCGCGCTCGACTGGCTTTCCAGTAACAACGGCCGGCGTATGCGTTCCTGTAAGCGTTGAAAACTCATCAACAATCCAGTGCATTATTTTTGAATTGGTGTTTACGTCTGGCGCGGGCACATCTTTTTCCGGGCCGATATGTGGATGGAGTTTTACCGCGAACGAACGCGTAAGTCGTTCTAGCTCTCCTTCTGAAAGCTCTTTTGGATTCACCTCAAGCCCGCCCTTTCCGCCGCCAAACGGCACGTCCACCAGCGCGTTTTTCATCGTCATCCAAAACGCAAGTGCCTTTGCTTCATCGAGGTCGATGGCAGGATGGTAGCGAAGCCCACCTTTGTAGGCACCGAGAATATTGTTGTGCTGGACACGATACCCACGAACCGTTTTTGTTTCGCCGTTATCGGTTTCAAATGGTACTTCGACGTCGACGACATTGTCTGGATGTTCGAGGCGCTGTTTGAGCGCTGGATCAAGATTGACGATGTTGGCAGCTTTTTCAAGCTGTCGTAGCGCGCGTTGCCAGGGATTATTTTGCATGCGTATATTGTCCCGCATCTTCCGAATTTATAGAAACTTTTAATATTAGCCGTTTTATGGCATAGTGCGGCCCGGCACAGGAGGTACCCATGGGAAAGAAGCGCCGTAGATCGGCCTCTAAAACGAAAATTCGCTCCCGCAAGTGGCAACCGGAGAGCATCCGCGTGCGGATACGCCAAAACGGGCCCGATCACTTTATCTGCATGTTCGAAACACTGAGAATCGGCAGGCAGAAGTGGGTCCGAAAACATCCGTTTTTCAGCGCGCGTAAGACTGTCGCCGATGCGAAGACGGAAGTCAAACAACTTGTCGGCAGGCTGTATCCCGGGAAAAAAATACCGATAGAGTACAACATCTGGGAGGACAAAGAGTACAGCAAACTTCAGATCCAACCAAAAGCATAAGGTTCTCAACGGGGCGGTCGCACGCAAGCGGCCGCTATTCTTTTGGAACAATTTTGAAAATTCTGTCGTCGCTCGCCGCCGGGTTGCCGCGGCCATCGCGGTTTGAGGTGGAGAAATAAATCGTGCCGTCAGGACCTTCGGCGACTTCGCGGATGCGGCCGAGGTCTACTTCTATCATTTTTTCGTAACTTACAACGCCGCCGGAATCATCGAGGACGACGCGCATAAGCCCCTCACCAATGAGCGCGCCAAAAAAGAGATTGTCTTTAAATTGCGGAAAGATTTTGCCGGAGTACATGAGCGCTGAACCCGGCGCTTCGGCAGGCGTAAAGACGAGGATTGGGTCGGCGGCGCCTTCCGCGCTTTCCTTGTGTGAGACCAATGGCCAACCGTAATTGAAGCCTGCGTGGATGCGATTTACTTCGTCACCTCCGCCCGGGCCATCGAAACCGGACGGACCATGCTCCGTTTCGTACATTTCCCCTCTCGAATTCCACGCGATTCCCTGCGGATTGCGATGGCCGTAACTCCATACCGGTGAATTTGGAAATGGATTGTCCAACGGAATCGAGCCGTCGTCATTTACGCGCAAAATCTTCCCGCCAAGATTTTTCAAATCTTGCGCGATTTTTCGATCGGTCGCGTCCCCGGTCGTGATGTAGAGTTTTGCGTCGGGTCCGAATTTCAGACGAGAGCCTGCATGATATTGCGCAGCGGGAATACGATCGAGAATGGTGGTGATGTTTGAAATGGAATCGCCGTCGCCTGCCTGCGCAGGCAGGTCACGAAAACGAACAACGCGATCGTACATCGTGCCGCCCGTCGCGTACGCGTATACGGCATAGACAAATTTGTTTTCCGCATAGTCGGGATGCAGCGTGAGCGACATGAGACCTTCTTCGGCGCGCGAGGAAACTTCAGTGAATGTGTGGAGTGGTTTTTCGAGCAGCTGATTATTCTCGATAATACGAATTCGCCCCGGACGCTCGGAGACGAGCATGCGATTTTCAGAAGTAAAAACAATTGACCATGGCACTTCGAGCCCACTCACGACTTCTTGAATTTCAAACGTCACTGGTTCATTCGAAACCGTTTTCTGCATCACGACCGGTATTCCGCGAGGTACACGATTTCCCATAGTAAGCCAGTATACAAAGGCAGCGCCGAGCAGAAGAAGAATGCCCACGACAATCAACGCGCGACCCATGCTATTTCAGATGCTTGTCGAGGAACGCGAGCGTCTTTTCCCACGCATCTGCGGTCTCGCGCGGCGCGTGATTCGGATTTGAGGGATTCGCGAACGCATGCCCGACGCCGGGATATACGTAGATTTCGTTTTCCACGCCGACGGCATTAAGCGCATTCTTGAACGATTCGACCGATGACGTCGAAATCGAACGGTCCGCATCGCCGAAAACACCAAGAACGGGCCACGAAATATTTTTTAACTGATCCTGGTTGTCCGTCAGTTGGCCGTAGTAAATAATCGTCGCGTCGAGGTTTTCGTTTTGGGAAAGCGCGAGTTGGAGCGATTGTCCACCGCCGAAACACCAGCCAAACGAGGCGATTTTTTGCGCGCCTTTGTCGCGCAAGAATCGCTCCGCTGATTTCATATTTTCCAGCGCCTCCGCCTGGTCGAGTGCGGCAACTTGTTTTTGCGCCTCACTCGAGGTTGCGGCAACCGTTCCGAAAAGATCAACGGCGAGAACGCGATACCCTTCGCGCGCGAGCTCTTCGGCTGCGCCTGCGATATGGTCATTGAGCCCCCACCATTCGTGGACCAAAATAACGCCCGGATGTTCGCCTGGCGTCATCGGCTCTGCGTAATACCCCTGTCGATCGCCAAAATAATTAACAAATTCGCCATGCACGGCGACGTCCGTTGTTTGGATCGGGGTCTGTTGTGAGAGGACTAGGTAGTAACCAATGAGGACACAGAGAATCGCAACCAGCGTAAAGCCGATGTACTTCAGCATGAGCGTGATTATACCGCAGACTAAGATGAGAAAGTGATGAACAGATAGTTTCGCACTGCTGTCAAATTACTCTCCGGCGAGTTTTGCGAAGACAACCAACCGCTGATCGTACGTCTTGCTTTCCGGAAGCCATGAACCCTCGCACGTGATGAGATTGAGCCTTGATGAGCCGCGTGGATTAAAAACAATGTCCTCGGGCACTTCGGTGTACGGATACGAACGCACGCTCGTTACGACGAAGTGCGTACGCGTGCCGTCTTCTGCAGTGACGTAGATGTCGTCGCCCGGTTGCGTTTCGGGAAGTCGCTTAAACACACCGCTCAGCCCCAGCCCGTTATCAACGTGTCCGGCAATAACCGCGCTCCCCCGTCCTCCCGGCACGACGCCATATTTATACCAACCGACATCTTGAAAATTCGTCGGTGTTGCCATGTTGCCGCTGCCATTGATCCCGACGTGCTGCACAGCGGCGTCGATACCAATCGCGGGAATAACGAGACGATCTGGATGCATTTCTGGTCCGTACACCGTTTCCGCTGACACGATTGTTGGCGCATGGATTTCGCTGTCGGGTGAATAGAAAAAAGCGCGCACCGCGGTTGCGGTAAAAACGGCGACAGAAAGCGCCATCACGAGAATCCAAAAAAAGGTGAGAACGATACGCATATGCAAACATGCGCGGCGGCGGGCGC
>JBAQPT010000054.1:0-2521 GCA_049306055.1 Minisyncoccia bacterium
CCCCTATCGCGTGCAGCGTGAGATACGAAAAGATCGCGGCGGCGATGGCGGCGCAGAGGCTCTGCCACCAGACGCGGCGTGTTTCGGAAAGAAGACTTCCGAAAGTCGTTTCGAAATACAAAATGAGAACAAGGACACCGACGATTGACGACGTCGCGTAGGCAAGCGCGAGCATAAGAACAGCGGAACCAGGAACGCCTTCAACGCGCAGAAGCGCTTCGAGAAAATTTCCTGCACTCGGATTCCCCACCATTCCCAAAAAGAGCATGCCGAGTCCGATCGTGAGAAGTGCGGTCCCGAAGGAAACGAGAAACGGCCCGAGCGTTCGGCCAGACGCATAAAACGCGCGAATGAGAAGTAGCGTGAGACCTTGTGCGGCGAGCGAAATCACGAAGAGCGCGAGTGCAGCAGCCGTGAGGCGTGTGTCGGTCCAATCAAATGCACCGCTTCCAAGCACCGTACGCACGATGTGTGCGCGCAAAACAACCATGACCGCGATGACCGGCAACGACCAAAAAAGAATTTGACGTGCGGCGATGCCAACTTGCGCGAGAAAGAGTTCACTCTCGCCGCGCGCAAATGCGTACGCAAGCGTCGGAAATGCTGCGGTCGCATAACTTGCACCGATCACCGAGAGCGGCACGCCCTGCAAATTGTACGCGAAAATAAAAACGGAGATCGAGCCGGCGGAGAGAGCGCCCGCGAGTGTGAGAAGTCCGAAAAACGCGAGCTGGTTCATCGAGAGCGCGAGCGCGCGTGGAAGCGAGAGTTTAATCGTATCGAAAAATGCGAGCGGTTCGCGAAGGAGTGGAAAGCGAATGAAAAATCCGTCGCGCATTGCCGTCGGCAATTGGATCGCGAGGTGCAGCGCTGCGCCGAGGACGACGCCCCACACGAGACCTTTCAATCCGTAGATCGGTGTGAGCCAGAGCGCGCCGACGATGATGCCGAGGTTGTACACGATCGGGCTTGTGGCGTAGAGCGCATAGCGATGTTTGAACTGCGTGATCGCTGCGGCGATGTTTGAAAAGCCGAGAAGGACTGCTTGGAGAAGAAGAATGCGCGTGAGCATGACGAGTTCGCCTGATTGCGTGAGTGTCGGGAAGAATTTTGCGAGGAGCGCGGGCGCGGCGAACGCTGCGACTGAACCAACGATGATAACGAGCAGCGAAAATCCGGCGATTACCGTGTCGATATATTTTTTCTGGCTCGCTTCATCGCGCCTGGCGAGTTCCGGAATGAGCATGTAGGCGGAGACGAGCGCGCCGATGCCGATAAAGACAAGATCGGGAATGCGAAAGGCGGCATAATAGATGTCGAGCTCGGGGCCCGCGCCGAAAAGGTGTGCGAGGACGCGGTCGCGCAGGAGCGCTAAAATCGAGGAAAGAAGCGACGAAACGGCGAGGATGTACGCCGCGGCTTGGAGTCCGCGAATTTCGGTTGTGAAAAATGAAAACGCCCAACCGGCGCCATTTTTTGCATATGAAAGGTTGCGAACAAGGGGGCCCATCGGGGCTATCTTATCGCGTTGTGCTGTAATTACGAAATTTCGCCGCTCCCCACCGCAATCGTTTCAAAACCGACGCCACCAGAAAAACTCACTCGCGGGCGGCGCCGGAATTACTTCCCTCGGGCAAACCCGAATTGCAAGCTTGCAATTCGGGCTCGTCCTCACCAGTTGCGGGGTCCCACGGTAAGCACTTCCGGCGCTCCCGTCTCGCTCCTTTTTCCGGTGGCGTTTGCGGTTTTGGAAACGAAAGCGGGCGGATCGTCCCTTGACCATTAGCTGTTTTGATACCAATATCAGTACAGAGTGGCTCAATTGGAGGAATGACCATGCGCACACCAGCACATCTGCTGTGTATCTTCCTTTTCATCTGCGCGCTCGTGGCGCTAAACTACGAGGGCGTATGGATGGCAATCCTCTGTCTCGTTATTTCGGTCGCTCTCTTTTTTCGCATCCAAAAGACGGACCAGAAGTACGGGGTTCGGTGGTGACACAACACACAGCCCACGCGCAAGCGGGGCCTTACCTTTTACGAGCGAGCGGGCTTTGAAGTTTAAAAACGGGAAACGACGTTGGAAAAACGAGCGAGACGGGAGCAGCGGAACTGCTTCACGAGGGGCTCCGCAGCGCGACGGCGCGAGGACCGAGCAAATTTTCAGCAGAAAATTTGAGTACCCGAGGGAAGTAGTTCCGCTGCCGCCCGCAAGTGAGGTTTTCCGGCGGCGTCCGTTTCTAAACTTCTTAGCCGCGAGCGGAAAATTACGGCAAACTCTCGCACGCTTCGCCGTCTTTGTTGTTGTCGAGTTTGTGGACGTCGTTGTCGGCGCCGCCGCATTGATCGAAGACGGCTTGTGCTTCGGCGTGGGTTTTGAAGTCCGTGCAGTTGTACTTATTAGTAGAGCAAGTGTAGGTGCCACTCGATTGCGGCGGAGGATCCGGCTCGTCTTCTTCTTGTTGCTGTTGTGGCGGAGGAGGTGGCGGTTGCGGCGTTGTTGTTGGCGTGGGTTGCGGGGG
>JBAQPT010000055.1:0-3328 GCA_049306055.1 Minisyncoccia bacterium
TTTTTGGCGTATGCGCTTCCATCACAACTGCAAGCGTATCTTCGAGCTGGCGTTGCACGGTCGGCTCGAGCGAGGTAATGACGCTGCCTTCGTGTCCGGCCACGTCGTCGGTCACGAGCGCCGCGGCATTCGTAAAAATTTCAGCGAAGGGATTCACGTAGAGTCCGCCGCCGTCTTTGCGGAGCGTGTCTTCCCAGTAGCGCTCAAGTCCGTACACGCCCGCTTTCGTTTCGCCGCGATACGCGACGAAGCCGAGCGCGTGACTCGCGAGCTGTTTTGCCGGATACAAACGCCATTCGTCGCGCACGGTTGTCACGCCTTGGATTTCCAATTCGCGCACCGCAGCCGCTTCGTCGTCGGTAAGACGAAATGCGACTTCTTCGTACGGATCGTCTTCCTTGGCAACGGCTGTGAAAAAGCGCTCGCGTTCAAGCGGCACTATTTGTTGGAGCTTGCCAAACGTTTCTTCGGCACTCTCTTCGTGCAATTTTGGATTGATTGCGATGCGCCACCCACCTTGGATCGTTGCCGCCGCAGGCGTCTCGCCCGTTTTTGTAGAGAAAAGAATTTCGCCGCGATCGGGCATTTCGCCCGTGCCTTCGACATATTGGCCGAGCGCGGCTTGCGCGTAGTCTTCGCCGTGCACGATCTGCACAAAATAGAGACGCACGACAAGCACGATCGCGATCAAGATCGCAAACATAGAGAGGACCCGTACGCGGAGTACGAATTTCTGACGCATGGGGGGATTATACCCTGCAAGAGAGCGCCTAGAGATCCTCGTTCGTGATGTTGGTCGCAAAGCCGGTGTCGCGCTTGGTGAAAGAGGTATGCACAGGCTTCAAGAGGCCATGATCGTCAGCGGCGGCCGGAGTTACGCCCTTGGAAAGTTCGAAAAATTCTTGTTCGAGAACGGCGACATCAGTCTGCAAACGCTCCGACTGCACGACCGCTTCGCGATTCGCAATCAAATTCATGATCGAAACACCGACAAAATACAAATATCCAGCAACGCAGAGGCCGAGCGTTAAATACAAAATACTTAAAACGTGACTTTCGCCACGGAACGCGGCAACGGAAACTGACCGTTGCGGTAAACTTTTTGCTTTTTCAAAAAACGACAATTGAGACTGTGCTGGCTTCATACGCTGGGTTCCCCTAAAGAACTACTGCTAGTAAAGAGCTGCTACCTCACAACTTTCTAATGACACGAAGTTTTGCGCTGCGCGAACGTGGGTTTCGTGCGACCTCCTCTTCCGAAGGCGCGAGCGGCGAGCGTGTGAGTGATTCACCGTCTCCCGCGTGCACCCATTCGCGCATCAGGTTTTTCACTTCCCGATCCTCTATCGAGTGGAACGTGATGACGGCAAGGCGTCCTCCCGGAGCCATGTGCTCCCATGCGGCTCGCAAGCCGTCTTTAAGAGCGCCCATTTCGTCATTAACCGCGATGCGGATCGCTTGGAATGTCTTGGTTGCAGGATGCGTACGACCGTGTGCGTACGTGTACGGCACGGCGTTTTTGACGATTGCTGCGAGTTGTCCGGACGAGATAATGCGTTTCTCTTTCCGTGCCTCGACAATCGCTTTTGCAATACGACGCGAATAGCGCTCCTCGCCCCATCCCCAAATGATGTCGGAAAGCGATTCTTCTTTCCAGCTATTTACAATCGTTGCGGCAGTCATGTCAGTCCTTGGCGCATCGCTGTACGTCATCAAGAGCGGCTCGTCATGCATGAACGAAAATCCTCGTCCTGCCGTGAGCTGAAAGCCACTCCAACCGAGATCAAACAAAGCCTTCGTTATCTTCAGGATCCCATGCTTCCCTAAATACGATCCTAAAAAACGAAAATTACCTTGTTCGAAAACGATTTTTGCCACAGCACCCTTTGATGCGTCTTTTGCTCGTGCGATCGCGTCGGCGTCTGCGTCGATACCAAGGAAAATTCCCTTTGTACCGAGGACGCGCATGATTTCTTTTGCGTGTCCCGCACCACCAAGCGTCGCGTCGACGACCGCATCGTCTGGCCGCAATGCCAAAAGTTCCAAACTCTCGTGTAAAAGAACAGTGCGATGCCCTCCGATGAGTGACATCGGATCGCTAGAGGATTGTAGACGTCGCGTGCGCATGACGATTGCAAATCCCCTAGCTATCCAAGGTCCCCATACTTTTAAAGGGCGCCAATTTCTCCCAGCTTTTCGGCGAGCTTGTCGGCTTTCTTCTCGATCTCAGCTTTATACTTGTTCCACTTTTCCGCGTCCCAGATTTCGACTCTGTCTGAGACGCCGGCGAATACGATTTTCTTTTTTAAATCCGCAAATCCACGCTGATGCTCCGGAATGAGTACGCGCCCCGCGGCGTCCACGTCGAGTTCAGCTGCTCCAGAAAGAATGAAGCGGTTGAAGCCGCGCGTGTCAGCCTGCGCGAACGATAATTCCTGCAATTTTGCGGCGACTGTGTTCCATGCTTCGCGCGAGTAGACGAAGAGGCAGTTATCAAGCCCGCGCGTCATCACTATTTTTTTGCCGAGTTCCGTGCGGAACTGGCTTGGCAGTGATACGCGTTTTTTCTCGTCTAGCACGTGCTCGTATTCGCCGATGAACATAATTCTGCGTCTCTGAAATATTGCGGGAGTTTCCCAAGATACGCGGGGCAACGAAAATCCCTTGTATCCCACTTTCTCCCACTGAAATTGAGTATACGCCACTATACCCCACGCCGTATCACTTGCCACCATTTCTGGGGATAAAAAGCAGTGTGGAAAATGAATAGCCGGCCGTGTCAAACGGCCGGCTGCAAATCCACCTTCGTATGCTACTTTGCGTACGTGTAGTAGAGACCCGCGAGGATCATGAGGAAGCCCGTGATAAGGGCCTCCTCGTGTGATTTAAACAGCGTGTGGATGTGCACAGCTGCAATTCCGTGCGAGGTTTCGGCCCCCGCCAATTCTGTGAGGAACTCGCTCGCCTTGAAGTCGGTGCGGACAACTTCGATCAAGCCCCACTGCTCAGAGTCACTCGGATTCTTGGTCCATCGCGGAACACTGAGAATGAGTTTGGCAACGCGATGCGAGACTGTTTCTGAACAAGATATGTGGAAATCACCTCGCACGCTGTCATTGAATGAGAAATCAAATCCGCCGTCACTGCATTGCTTACTTACACGACGACCAAGTCGATTCCGAAGGATTGAGCGCACAACGGCAGAGGATTCACGACACGTATCGTCAACGTGATGATTCGAAGAAACGCGCTGCATTCCACTCTCCATCAGGGCATTGTTTGAAAGATCGTCGCAGGAGCCCTATGACCCGCGCGACCTGCCTTATAT
>JBAQPT010000056.1:0-9127 GCA_049306055.1 Minisyncoccia bacterium
CCACACGTTAGTTACAGCCCCCGCAGGGGGTTTTAATTTAGGCAAGCGATCAACATATGGCCATCATTCAATACTTGAAAGACACTCGCGGGGAACTCAACCACGTCGCATGGCCGACGCGTACACAGACGATCATTTTCACGACGCTCGTCATTGCACTTTCGATTTTCACGGCGCTCTATCTCGGCCTTTTCGACTACCTCCTCACGACCGGTCTCGGCAAAGTCATCGATGCATACCCAGGCGCAGAAGCGCCGACGCCATCGATGGAAGTCACGACCGAACCAATTCCGGCTACGACGGAAACGCCTGACATCAATACCCTCGTCCCAAGCGGCAGCCAAAACAATCAGTAATATGAAGCAAACCTACGGCACAGAGCGAGAATGGTACGCAGTGCACACCTATTCCGGCTACGAAGACGCGGTTGCGCGCAATTTGAAGCAGCGCATCGAGTCGTTCGGCATGCAGGAGAAGATTTTTGATGTTGTTGTCCCGACCGAAAAGAAGATCAAGATCAAAAACGGCAAGAAAACGGAAATGCGCGAGAAGATTTTCCCGGGCTACGTCCTTGTCGACATGATCGCAACCGACGACGCGTGGTCAGTCGTCCGCAACACGCCGCAAGTCACCGGCTTCGTCGGCACCGCCAACCAAGCCGTTCCGCTTTCCCAAGAAGAAGTCGACAAAATCCTCAAGCGAAATAGCGGCGAACAGGTTCGCCACGCGATTGACCTCTCCGAAGGCGACGCGGTTTCTATCATCGACGGCCCGTTCAAGGATCTCGAAGGAAAAGTGGGCGAGATTGACGAAGATCGCGGCAAAGTGAAAGTTCTCGTCCCGATGTTCGGTCGCGAAACGCCGGTGGAATTGGAGGCTGATCAGGTGCAGCGAATCTAATCCGCTTGCGGCGGCAGAATTTTTAAAAACCGACGGTGCCAGCGGCGCATGCTTCTTCCGGGCAAACCCGATTCGCAAGCTTGCGAATCGGGCGGGTCCTCGCCAGCTGCGGGGTCCCTCCAGAAGCACGCCCCGCCGTCCCCGTTTCCGGTGTTTAAAAATTCTGCTGCCGTCTCGCTCACCAGTTTTGAAAAAGTTGCCATGTTGACGATGTGGCTTTCTATCAGTATAGTCTCAATATTCTAGAGATTCGCTCTAGGGCCTGACCACAAGGATTTGTGGTATGTTCTCTGAAAATACGAGGAGAAGCCAGATGTGTTGTTACCTCCGTTCCACTCGACAAACAGGAAAAGGTATTCGACGCCTAGTGTCGCCAGCCTCTATCCGAGGAGAAGCCGAAAGCCGCTCGATGCAAATCTTTGAGCGTCTCGGCCCATTCGACAAGGAGAAAGTTGTATCCAGAGGGAAAGCCGTATCGAAAAAAAGAGCCAAACGCCGTGGACAATGACATCGAGCCTCAAGAAATGCAGCGGCAGTTCATGCTGATGGACTTCTGGTTCCGTATGCTCGCGCTGATCGTACTAGCTATCGCGTGCGTCGGAATTGCCGTCTACTTCAGCTTCTTTAGCTGACGCTCGGAGAGCGTAAAGCTCCCAAGGACCGTTCTCACGGGTTCACTCCTTGTAAAACATATAGAACCCGGTTTTTCTTTCGAAAGATTCCGTTAGTCCCTTTTTAGACATCTCGACTTTACCGGTCGAGATTTTTGCTTGCGATGCAGAACAATGTTTGCCGTGATACTGTGGAATGATGGGCGAGAGTTTTAAACCATGGGCGCGGCGCACGGTGCATCGAATGGAGGCGAAAGACCCGACGGGCTTAGTGCGTACTGCACGAAAGGCCATAGAGGCTAAGATTATACGGCGAGAGAAGGGCACCAAAATAAACGATTTTTTCTGGTACAATTTTGACAAAAAATATCCCGGCGACCTGCTCATACACATTTCCGGAGTTGGTACGATGCATAGCGCTAAGACAGGATTTTTGGATGGATTTAAGGACGGACTGAATGTTCTTGCTGATCGATTAGAAGCTAACGATCCAGAATTTGAAGGGATTAAACGAGTCGTTGGTTGGTCTGACTTTGTTTTGCGAAATAAAAGAGCGATTGAACAGAGATACGGTTTTGATGTGCCAGAGTCTGAGATAAATAAAGATAAGGAAGGGTGGGCACTCGCCGTTATGGAGCGCGAGAAATTCATTACCAGGCCCTGGAATAGGAAGGGGCATAGCCTTTAATCAAGGGCTTGAAATCTGGGCCGATCCAAGATATAGTGCCCGGGCTTGAAGTTTCCCTATTGGGCCCTTGTTTGATACTTGGTACCTGATATTTGATACTTTTTGCGCAGCAAACTATATGGCCAAAGAAATCACCAAAATCATCAAATTGCAGATCCAGGCCGGGGCGGCGACGCCTGCGCCGCCTGTCGGTACCGCGCTCGGCCCTGCCGGCGTGAATATCGGCGAATTCGTCAATCAATTCAACACGCTCACGCGCCCGATGATGGGCTCGGTCGTGCCGGTTGTCATGACCGTCTACAAGGACCGCACCTTTACCTTCATCGTGAAGAAGCCGCCAGCATCCCGCCTCGTCCTCAAAAAGCTCGGCATCGAAAAGGGCTCCACGAAGCCGCAGAATAAGATCGCAAAGCTCACGAAGCAGCAGCTCACGGAGATCGCCGAGGAGAAGATGGAAGACCTCAATACGAACGATATCGAACAGGCGAAGAAAGTGATTGCGGGGACCGCGCGATCGATGGGGATTGATAGCGAGATTTAGCGCACCTCGAATTTAAGGTATACTGCCCAGTATGGTAGGCGAAACTCCAAAAGAGCGTTGGTTGAACGAACCAGACACAAATACGCCAGAAGGCGCTCTCCTGAAGAAAGAACTCAAGGAGATTATTGAAAGCAAGCTTGACCAACTCGATCCAACCGACCGAACAATTCTGGAAATGCTTTATGGACTACGAGGTAGAGAAGAAATGACCCTGGCTGAGATCGCAGACAAAGGTGGTTTAGGATTAACTTTAGGCCAAGTCGCGCATAGGGAGAGAGAAGCTCGACGAGCAATCCGTATGATGAAGCCCATATTTAGTGGCAAAAACAGAGAAGAGATTCTCAAGATATTTGACGAATGACGAAACTCGACGAACCTTCAGAAATGAACGATAATCGCCCTATGAAAGGGCGATTTTTCGTTATCGACGGCATTGGTGGCTTGGGGAAGTCGACCCAGATCGAGCTTCTTAAAAAGCGCCTCGGCGCGAAGGCTATCGTTACCCACGAGCCAGGAGGTACGCCGCATGCGGAGAAGCTTCGCACGTTCTTGCGTACTGTCGACGGCCCGGAGCCTGCGCCGCTTATGGACTTTTTTCTCTTTTGGGCAGCGCGCGCCGACCATGTCGCGAAGAAGATTGTTCCCGCACTGAAGTCGGGAAAACACGTGGTGTCAGACCGTTTTGATTCGTCGACATTCGCGATGCAGGTTCGTGGAGACAAAAACAGCAACTGGGAACGATTGTTTTGGATGTCCCGCGAAACGGCGCTTGAGGGCGCGGCGCCGGATGCGTACATTCTCATCGATGGTCCGGTTCCGCTTGCGAAAGCGCGGCGCGGTGATCGCAGCAAAACGGAAGATCGTTTCGATGAGCGGGGCGACGCGTATCAGAATCGAATCCGCAAAGGATACTTGGAATTTGCAAAAAAACTCGGCTCGCGGGCGCATGTCGTTACGGCAGAATGCACGCCACAAGAATTGCACGAGAAAATTTGGAAGATCGTGGAGAAAGTGCTCCGCAAATAACGGTACAATTTTGATATGGACCCTGTTTCGGCAATTCGGGAGAAGTTGGCAACTGCGCTGAAGGCGATGGATGTTTCTGTTGTGCCGGAAGATATTCTGCTCGAACACACTGCTGATTTAACACATGGCGACTACGCGTCGAATGTTGCGATGGTTTTTGCAAAGCAGTTGAAGATGAATCCGCGGGAACTGGCAGAGAAACTTGCTGCGGAAGCGCGCGGGGTAGAAGGCGTTGCGAGTGTTGAAGTCGCGGGGCCCGGGTTTATCAATTTCACGCTTGCGCCGGAATACCTTGCGGAGTTGCTTGAGATTGGCCGTCAGCACGGGGAGAAATGGGGAAGCGGCATTTCGGGCAAGGGGAAGAAAATCATTCTTGAATTTACCGATCCGAATCCGTTTAAAGAATTTCATATTGGCCATCTTGTGCCGAATGCGTATGGTGAGTCTATCTCGCGCCTCTTGGAATTTTCGGGCGCGGACGTGAAGCGTGCGAACTACCAGGGCGATGTTGGCATTCACGTTGCAAAGTCGCTGTTCATTCAGCTTGAAAAAGGAATTACCGACCCGACGATTGAAGACTTGGCCGTCTCCTATCCGGAAGGCTCGAAGCGCTACGAAGAAGATCCCGCGGCAAAAGAGGCGATTGATGCCTTGAACAAAAAAATCTACGACAACCTGTCCGGTCAGGAGAGCGACAAAGAGGTGAATGCGCTCTATAAAAAAGGTCGCGAGCTTTCTCTTGTGCATTTTGAGAAGCTGTACAAAATTCTCGGCACGAAATTCGATTTCTATTTCTTCGAGAGCGAAACAGGGCCGATTGGTACGGACGTCGTGCGTGCGCATCCGGAAATTTTCCCCGAAAGCGACGGAGCAGTTATTTTCCGCGGCGAGGAACACGGCCTGCATACGCGCGTTTTTTTGAACAAGCTCGGTCTTCCGACGTACGAGGCGAAAGAGATCGGCCTCGCGAAAATGAAAGAGGATGCGTATCCGTTTGACCTCACGATCACGATTACCGGGAACGAACAGGCGGAATATTTTAAGGTCGTGATGAAAGCGATGGAGCTCGCGCTTCCGGAATTGCGCGGAAAACTTTCGTACAAAACAAACGGCATGCTCCGTTTTGCCGAAGGGAAGATGTCGTCGCGCACGGGGAACATCATCACGGGCGAGTCGCTTATCAACGACATTACGGAAGTTGCAAAAGAACGCGCGGCGGAGAGTCGCGCGAAGAATGTCGAGAAGCTCGCGGAAGAAATTGCCGTTGCGGCGATAAAGTTCCAGTTGCTCAAGAGCAATATGGGGAAGGATGTTATCTTCGATCGCGAGCAGGCGCTTTCCGTCGAAGGCGATTCGGGACCGTACTTGCAATACACGCACGCGCGAACGCACGCGATTATGGAAAAAGCGCACGAGCAAAAGGTGAAAGGGAAATTCGATGCATCACAACCCGCGAGCGACCTTGCTCGCCTCGTCTACCGCTTCTACGAAACCGTCGTTCATGCACAAGAGGAACTCGAGCCGCATATCGTGGCAAATTACCTCATTCAAGTCGCGTCGGCCTTCAACAGCTGGTACGCGAAAGAACAAATCCTCGATGGCACCGATGCGGCAGCGCACAAAGTCGCCCTCACGGATATCGTTCGTCTTACGCTCAAAAATGGCCTGTGGTTGCTCGGTATTCCTGCGCCGGAGAAGGTATAGACATGACTATCCCCAGTGGGGACTGTTCTATAGGTTATCATATGATAACCTATAGACATGGTTGCAAGTGATTTAAATAAGGCCTTCTTTTCTACTTCCGAGGTAGCCAAAATACTTCATGTAAGTCGTATTGCTGTTCTAAAGAAGATCTACTCCGGAATACTCAAGGCGCAAAAGATTGGACGTAACTATGTTATAGCAAAAGATGATGTTGAAGCACTTCTCGGTTCAAGAGTGACTCCGGAACAAGAAGAGGAAATTAAGAGGACAGTAAGACGTGCTGTAAAAGAGTATGGCTCGACCTTCCGTCAACTCGGAAAGGAATAGATACCTCCATGGCGCGTCGTCGGACCATAAAGATCATTACTCTCGTCCAAATCGAGAATGTCGCGCACAGTCTTGCGCAAGAATTGATGTCATGGGACGAACCGATTCCCGCATTCAACACGCGCTTTCCAGATCGTCTCGAAAGTTGTCTCAAAACTCCATTTCAAAAATTCGGACAAAGAGCTTTATATCGAGGGCTCGTTGGAAAAGGTGCAATTTTGTTTTACCTGATAATTAAAAACCACCCATTTCAAAACGGAAATAAACGAGTGGCAGTGATGACATTGCTTTATTTTCTCTCGCGCAATGACTGGTGGCTCAGTGTGTCGCCAGAGACGTTGTATGTTTTTGCAATCGAAGTAGCAGAAAGCGATCCAAAAGATAGGGAAAAAATGATGATAAAAATTCGTAATTTTATCAGAAGGTACTTGGAGCGCATTTAATAGTTTGAAATCCAAACAGCATCAGGCTGACCAGTTTGTTACACTAGCCCGATGATGCAGAAGGAAGCCCTCTCCATCCTCAAGCTCGGTGTGAATGTGTTCCTCACCGGTGAGCCGGGGGCGGGGAAGACGCATACGATCAATGAGTACATTCACTGGCTGCGCGAGCGGGGTGTTGAGCCGTCGGTGACCGCTTCGACGGGAATTGCCGCGACGCACGTGGGTGGGATGACGATCCATTCGTGGAGCGGGATTGGGATCAAGAAAAATGTAACGGACTGGGATATTGAGATGATCCAGTCGCGCGAGAAAACGGCGCAGCGCATCGTGCACACAAAAATTCTCATTATCGACGAGATTTCGATGCTTGACGCGGAGACTTTGAATAGCGTGGATCGTGTTTTGCGCACGCTCCGGCGCAGGCCGATGATGGAAGAACAGTCGTTTGGCGGCCTCCAGGTAATTTTTGTCGGAGATTTTTTTCAGTTGCCGCCCGTTTCGCGAGATAGAGACGTGCAATTCGCGTTTGAAGGCGAAGCGTGGAAAGCGGCGAATCCGGTCGTGTGCTACCTCTCGGAACAGCATCGCCAGGAAGACGGCGCGTATCTCGATCTTTTGAATGCCGTGCGCAAGAATGAAATCGAAGACTATCACTACGAGACGCTGAAGGGGCGGATGAATTTGGACAGGAAAACAAAAGCAACGCGATTGCATACGCATAATGTCGATGCCGACCGCGTGAACGACGAATCGCTCGCGAAAGTCGATGGGAATTCGCACGTATTTCACATGACGAGCCGCGGCGCGCGGACGCTTGTTGAAGCTTTGAAGCAAAATTGTCTTTCGCCCGAGACGCTTACGCTGAAAGAAGGCGCCCGCGTCATGTTTACCCGCAACAATTTCGACGAAGGGTATGTGAACGGGACGCTTGGCGAGGTTGTTGGTTTTGCAGTGAATGGGAATCCGATCGTAAAAACGAAAGCGGGGCAGCGGATCGAGGCGACACAGGGCGAGTGGTCGATTACCGACGGTCCGAAAATTTTGGCGCAGATAAAACAGATACCGCTGCGGCTTGCGTGGGCGATCACGGTGCATAAGTCGCAGGGGATGTCGCTCGATGCCGCGGTCATTGATCTCTCTCAGGCGTTTGAATTTGGGCAAGGGTATGTTGCGCTTTCACGCGTGCGGAGCCTCGAAGGACTTTTTCTCGAAGGTTTCAACGACCGCGCCCTCATGTTGCATCCGACGATTACGCGGCAGGATGCGATCTTTCGTGCTAAATCCGACGCCGCAGAAAAGCGCATCTCGACAATCGAGCGAAAAGAGCGAGAAGTACTTGAACAGAACTTTTTGAAAGCTATTGGCGCGCACGAGCCCGAGCCGATAAAGAAAAAGGAAATGGCTGATGGCGGCAAACAAGTCGGGGGGAGCGGAAAACTCGCGGCGATCCGCGAAAAGTTTCCGAACGCAGGACGCCCGTGGACGAAAGAGGATGACGACCGATTGACCGAAATGTTCGGTGCCGAAACTCCAATGAAAGTAATAGCCAAAGAATTTGGCCGCAAATCGGGGGCGATTACAGCGCGGCTCGCCAAGCTCGGGCTTATCGAGGATGACTACTGGGCGAAGAAGAATAAAGCATCGAATTGATATTTATCCGCGGCGTGATAGAAATCCTGCAGTAAAGAGTGGTGGGCAGCAGCATGAAATCAATCGCTTGATTTCATGCTGCTGCCCAATGGCAGTTGCTTCGCGAATGATCGCGCGGCACGCACTCCCATAGGAGAGCATGATGAGAGAAGTTCGGGTTACGACGACCGACGTACAGATACTGAAGATAGTTCTCAAGGCGATGGCAAGGTGGCTTAGCGATCGTGAGCAGACCGATATTCGTTTCGATAAACTTGCGTGGGGGGATTTTACACTTACTTCCAGAGACGCAAAAAAGAAAGGGAGGCGTATTATACGGGCAACACGCATCAGCGGCACCGTCGTTCGGACGTACGTCCACGACCTAAAAGTGAGCGCTCGTCACGAATCGTACTCATACGATCCAAGTGATTCCAAAAAACAACGTTGGAACCATAGGAGGGTTTGGGTCAAGTTCCAATATCCACCTCATCCGAGTGGGGAATGGGTTGACGTTGGATATTCGCTCAACATAGAGGGCACCTACATTGTAGGCGGCATAGGCTGACCTCACTCGAATTTGAGAAAACAAGCCTCGTGCCATTTTGGTACGGGGCGATTCTTTTAGGTAATGTTAAAATTTACCCATGACCGATGAGGGAAGTGCTCCTCCACCACCGCCCGTTCCTGAACCCCCATTGGATACGCAAAGCCATCCAACGGGGCAGGCACCCCCGACTCCAGAAGCTCCGCCTGCGCCTGTTGCGGAAGTTGCGCCGCCTCCTGTGCCGCAACCGGAATCTGCACCGCCATCCACAACACCTGAACCTGTGGTTTCTGCAGAGGCTGTAAAAGACCCCATTAGAGAGGCTCCGCCCTCTAACGGGGCAGGAATCAGTGCGGAAATTACTGAGGCAGTAACGGATGCGATTATGCAAACTTCTGCGCCGGAATCGCAGCCGGAACCGGTGCATGCACCGGTTCCGGCTGCATCTCCGCCACCTCAAACTCCGACATCGCCTCCGCCAACGCCAAAACCATCACCAAAAGGCCATATGCTCACCGTCGTCCGAGCCCGTAAAGCCGAGCGGCTCGAAAAAATCGTCGCCCTAGCCCGCGAAAGGAAGGTCATCACGAACGACGACGTTCAATTGCTTCTCAAAGTCTCAAATGCAACCGCGACTCGCTATCTAGGCGCACTCGTTGTAGCTGGCCGTTTACATTGTTTCGGAGTCCGAAAACACGAGAAGTATAGGCC
>JBAQPT010000057.1:0-12302 GCA_049306055.1 Minisyncoccia bacterium
GTATATCACTCTGCATGAATATGGAAGGGGGTATTGAACGGAACCCCAGTACCACAGCCCCGAAGGACAGCAAGCTGCCTACGGGGTAGACGCCGCAAGCTAAGGGGCAGGCAAAAGAGTGCAGATCAAATTGTGTATACGCAAAAATAAGCAAAAAACCGCCCGACACAAGGCGGTTTTTTGCTTTTGAGCAAGAGTGTGCTACTTTGGTCGCGGACAAACCCTTATCATTCTTGTAAACCGGCATCGCACTATAGTGGTGAGATGTCGTGAGCGCGAAGGAAAAGAGACATGCCGTCAGTGCGCGAATATGTAAAGGGACTGAGCGATCAACAGCTCCAGGATCGCTATCGTCGGGAGGAGAAAGCTCAGAAAAGAGACGCCACCAATACGGTCAGCGGGGAGTATAAGACCGAGATCAAAGCCGAACAGGCCGCACGTGCACAGCAGGGCAAAAAGAGGTAACTGATCGATTGGGGAGAATCGCGACCGGCGCCTGCACTGGCGTCGGTCTTTTCTATTTTTTTTGCTGATTATCTAGTCGGCAGCATATGTCCCCGAGGTTGCCATTCGGGGGGTTCGAAGTCATCATGCTTAACCAAATAATACTGAAACGCGGCTAGCAAGCTTATTATCACCGCTAGATAAAATACAATCTGAAACTTTGTTTTCATGCTTGCCGCAATGATAGCGTGTTTTTGCTTTTGAATCATTCCGACGTGAGTTGTTCTTTCAAAAGCTGCTCGACGCGTCTAAGTGTCGCAGACGGCTCGCCGTCGAGTATTTTTGAGTCAAACAAATCTTTCATATACGCAAGACAAATATCTATCGCGTTTCTGATCAAGTGGTCACCACTATCACCGTCGGTGAATACAAGAGAGCTGTCGTCATTCTTATCTACAAAATACTGCAAACCCTCTACGTCCAAGTGGGCAGCGGGTGACAGTTGTCGATAAATAAGCGTATACATTCTTTGAAATGAACCTGGTTCAGCGTTTTTAACATCTCCAGCATCGCAAGCGATCGCTTTATCTCTCAAGCCAGGCGGTTTTTCGTTAATGGATAGATTATTCGCCCTCTTTATTGCCAGTTGTTCCCGTTTTACTCGTTCTATTTGCGAGTCAAGGTAAATCTCATTGAACAGTTTTGACTGATCTTGGTCTCGTTGGTTTGGATATAGTCGGATTAAATCTTTTATCTCGCTGAGGACCTTAAACCTGCTATCTTGAAGTTCTTTTGCGGACAGAGCAAGGCGACGTTCAGTATCCGCAACCTGGTGGTAAATAATATTGATGTGCGCTTCCAATAGTGAACGTAGAAGAACTTGAGCCGAATTAAACTTTCCGTTTTGACACAAGATTACTATTGAATCTGTAAAACTAAAGAGCGGGTGGCTGAAGAATAGAATGTAATGTTGGATATGGCTGAAACCGCTAGTGCTTGTGGCTTCCAGGCAAGCTATCATTTCTGCCTTTAGTTGGTTAAATTCGCGTATCAAGATTTCCATGCGTGATTCACTATGTTCCTGGTCATATAAAAACGCAAGTAAATAGTCGATTTGCTATACTGCCACACATGAACACACCAAAAAACACCATTTGCCTCTGGTACGAAAAGGACGCACTTGTATAATGTGTCATGCTACGATGGCCCCATGAAGGAGATTCCGTCTATAGATAGGCCTAAAGATCCCGAACTCGAAGCGAAGCTCAAGGCAACCGAACTTACCGAGGAAGAACGTCGAGCCATCGAAGATCTCGAGGAGCCTTTGAGAAATATTCTGAGAAGCCTCGGTCACGAACTCAGTATCGGAACATACGATCTCATGATCGGAGATGATGCGGCGGGAAGGATCTCTGCGTATATGGTGTGGAATGCTGCCAAGTCGCTAGTTCCACAGCATCAAGGTGTTGCCCTGCCGCTACGCTTTTTTGCAGGAAGTCGTAATCTCAGCGAGCACTCAGGTGGGGGAGGCGATAAAAAGGCGGCAATCAAAGAGTATCTCATTGCCCAGTTCAAAGCCGCACCCAAGAAGGTCTTGATCGTCACCGATACACTGGCGACCGGCGGAGGGCTCACATTGCTTATCAAAGCCCTCAAAGAGATCGGGTCAGAGGTCGATATCGCTACGTTTGGTATCGTGGCTTTGCCCGATGAGCTGGAGGCCTATCGAGAGAAACTCGAACGCAGATTGGGCGCACGGATCATTTGTGGAAGAGCTGGCACTCCTTTGATATTTCGACCGATCGAGTATGGCGGTGGTAAGGAGGCTAACGGTGTCGTAAAGAAATCAGAAGCATTGTTTGCCGAAGTGAATGACACTCCTCCGCTGCGTGTTGCGGCGGCGCGGGCACTTGCAAAAGATATTGCGAAGCGTACCGCTGATACTCTGACGTAAAGATTTGCCGCGTATTTTAATGGCCTGGTTTGCATGAGAGTCTCAAAATAGGCCATTTGCCATACTAGCGCATATGAACACACCTAAAAATACAATTTGCCTCTGGTACGAAAAGGATGCACAGGCTGCTGCTGAATTTTATGCAGCCACCTTTCCTGACAGCAAAGTAGGCAATATCCAGAAGGCCCCTTCTGATTACCCAGGTGGGAAGGCGGGAGACGATTTGGTAGTGGAATTTACCGTGTGCGGAATTCCGTGTATCGGCTTGAATGGCGGCACGTCCTTCAAACAGAGCGAGGCATTTTCTTTTCAAATCATGACGGAAGATCAGGCGGAGACGGATAAGTACTGGAACGCGATAGTGGGGAACGGCGGCGAAGAGAGCCAATGCGGGTGGTGCAAAGACAAGTGGGGAGTGTCGTGGCAGATAACGCCGAGGGCACTCGTTGAAGCTTGGAATGCAGGCGGCGAAGAGTACAAGCGCGCCTTCGAAGCAATGCTGACAATGAAGAAAATTGACGTCGCGACTATTGATGCCGCACGGCGTGGTTGATGGGTTGGAAAAAAAGTTTACTAATACTCAAATTCTAAGCCGCCAGTAAAAGCGGTTTTGTGTTTGGTTGCGAGAATGGAGTTTGTAAACCATACTTCCGACAGTTGAAGCAAGGGCGAAGAGGTCTGACATGACAGACTATACAGACAAAGATCTGGAGAAAAATCCGGGTCTACGAGAAATACAGGCGTGCGCGAACTATATTCGCGCAAAAGGAGTTGGTGCGGACCGGATTACAATCGAAAAGCACTGGGTGGATCCAAGAACAGGCAAGTACATTGCTTTTGTCGGCTTTCACATTAACGGTGATGACCCGCCCGACAAATTCATCGAGAAGTGGCTGAAGAAATAGATTAGTGATCAGGTTGCGTCTTTGTGAACCGCCGGACTCGATCCGGCGGCATTTTTTATTCGAGATCTTTCAGTTTTCTATCGCGAGCTTTTTTACGACCCTCGATATAACCCTCGGCGAGTTTGGTCCAAGCGAGCGTGCCGATTGCGGTACGGAGCGCTTCTTTCTCATCGTCCGAGAGCTCGTGCGTCTTCAGGAGATTCGTCAAAACCGCAATGACCTTTTTCTCGTCCATTTTATATTGCCCGATCGTCGGTAATGCCGTTCATTTGCTTCCACTGTTCAATAGCTTCCGGATGTTCGCCACGCTTGCAGGCTTCCACCCACGCGTTTGCTTCTGCACCGCTTGAAAATGACATATACGCAAGCGCGCCTTCGCAGACAGTATTGATATTAATTTTGCCCTCCGCGCCAGTATTTGTTGGTGTCTTGGTTTCTGTAACCGGAGCCGCGGTAGGGGTCATAACAAATACGTAATAACCGGCAGCGACAAGAATAGCGATCGCCGCAATCGCGAGAAATGTTTTCATAGTTTGATGATATCACCCATGACGCATGCAGCTCTTCTTGCTTACCAACTAGGCTGATATTATCCACATATGGTACCTCAGATATATATCTTCGTGGAGTATAATGCTACACATGAAGGCGGTTGAGCGAGACAAGGCGCTTGAACTCAGAATCAAGCATCAACTTGGCTTTGGAACGATCGCTAAACAGCTCTCTGTTTCGAAAGGAACGCTTTCACGATGGTTGAAAGATTATCCGTTATCCGAAAAGCGCGTTCTTGAATTACGTCGTGAGAATTGGAGCAAGAGCGAAGCAAAAAGAGAGTTATTTCGTCAAACGATGCGTAAAAAGCGCGATGCGCGTACACAAAAGCACTATCTTGCAGTCCGTAAGAAATTCAAGAAGCTCACTCGGCAGTCACTTTTTGTCGCTGGACTTATGTTGTATTTAGCGGAAGGTGATAAGAAAAATGAATATCATATTGGGCTTGCGAATACGGACGCTGAGCTCATTAAATTTTTCATCTGGTGGCTGGAAGAATTTCTAAATATTTCGAAGTCAAAAATGCGAGGTTTATTACACTTATATGAAGATATGAACCTCGAAAAAGAGCGAAAATATTGGGTAGAACAGACAAGTCTGCCAAGAAAGCAGTTCTACAAAGACCAAATCCGACCAATTCGACCTGGTAGTTTCTCATACCCGGAATCCTTTCGCCACGGAACCTGTAAAATCTATGTAAATGGCGTAAAAGAGAAAACCGAATTAACATTGTCAATTAAGGCTTTTTTTGATACATATAGAGGTCTGCGCGTGTAGTTCAGTGGTAGAACGCTCGTCTGATAAGCGGGAGGTCCATGGTTCGATCCCATGCACGCGCACCGATACGAAAAAGACTGGCCTGCGCCAGTCTTTTTCGAGAGGTGCGAGCCGGAGGCATGTTTTGCCAGTAGGCAAAACGGCCGAGGCCGGGTCGGGAAATTTTTCGAGCGGCGGCGAGAAAAATATTCCTGACCACAAAGTGCGAGGCGGAGCGGCGGCAAACGAGTTATCCGTGACCACAGGACGTGCAGTTACCCGTCGACACCCTCCACAATCCGTGTAAACTGACCGCACATCAAACCATATGAACTACCGTGTCGTAGGAGGAAAGACCCTGAGCGGGGAAGTAACAACCAACATTTCCAAGAATGCGGCGGTGGTTGTTTTGGCCGCGTCACTTTTGAACAAAGGCACGACTACGTTGAAGAAAATGCCGCATATTGAGGAAGTAAATCGCCTCATCGAAGTATTGAAATCAATTGGCGTTTCAGTTGAGTGGGTTGGCGCCGATATTGTCATCAATCCACCGAAAGAATTCAATCTCGCAAACATCGATCGTGCTGCCGCAGAGCGCACACGTTCCATCGCGCTTTTTGCTGCGCCACTCGCACATCTTGTTGAATCATTCGAGCTTCCGGCGCCGAAAGGCTGCGACCTTGGTAAGCGTTCGCTTGGCGCGCATGTGGATGCGCTGCAGCGTCTCGGCATTAACCTTGTCGGCAACGAAGAAACGCGAAGCTATCGCGTGGAAGCAGGCGAGAAACGTCCGCGCGAAATTATCATGTACGAAGCATCGGACACCGGTGTTGAAAACGTGCTCATGGCCGCGGCAAAAATCCCGGGCACGACGACGATTAAATTCGCGAGTGCAAACTACATGGTGCAAGATTTGTGCTACTTCCTCGAGCAGTGCGGTGTGAAAATCGAAGGGGTTGGCACAACGACACTCGTTGTTCACGGTATTGAAGACATTAATGCGAGCATCGAATATGCACCAAGCGAAGATCCAATAGAGAGCATGTTTTTTATTTCGCTCGCAGCGACAACGAATTCTGAAATTACCGTCAAGCGCTGCCCGATCGACTTTCTTGAACTCGAACTCGCAACTTTTTGGAGCATGGGGCTGCGCCACACGCGCTCGGAAGTCTACACAGCAGAAAATGGTCATACGCATCTCTTAGACATCACGGTGAAAAAAGCCGAAACGCTTGCAGCGCCGCCGGACAAGATCGCTCCGCGACCGTACCCGGGCATCAATATCGACAACCTTCCATATTTCGTTCCCGTTGCGACGCAAGCGACGGGCATGACGCTCGTCCACGATTGGGTCTACGACGGTCGCGCAAAATACTATCTTGAAATGAACAAGCTTGGCGCGAACGTCGAATTGCTTGATCCGCATCGCGCGTACGTAAAAGGCCCGACGAAATTGCATGCGGCGGACATCGTCGCGCCGCCTGCGTTCCGTCCCGCATCAATTCTTCTCATTGGCATGCTCGCGGCAGAAGGAGAATCAATGCTTCGCGATGTGTATCCGATCAACCGCGGCTATGAGCGATTGCATGAGCGCTTGAAGGCGCTCGGCGCGGAAATCGAGGCAATTGAGTAAAAAGCTTCTCGCGCGTAGAATGCCTCTTGTTGGGCGCGTGGCGTAATTGGTAGCCGCGCACGTCTCAGAAGCGTGTGTCGAAAGACATGGGAGTTCGAGTCTCCCCGCGCCCACATTCCGAGTAGGCGAGTTCGAGTGTCACGCATAAATCGCTGCTGCGATTTTGCGCGACCCCGCCTCGGCGCCAAGCGCCTCCGGCCTTGCGACGGGGCCCCACCCCCGCCTCACCCCGCGCCCACTCGTAATCTTCATATTATAATTACGCTCATGGGTGCAATTGGCGTATTTGATTCCGGTTCAGGTGGGCTCTCCGTCCTCAAAGCGATGCGCACACGTGTTCCTGAAGTGGACGTGGTGTATTTTGGTGACATTAAGCACGTGCCGTATGGCACGCGCGCGGAGGATGATCTACTCGATCTCACTATTCACGGTCTTCGGACTCTGCGGATGTTCGGGGCGCAGGAAATCGTGAACACCTGCAACGCAGTCGATCCGAAAGCACTGCAGCGTGACGCAGAAGGGGCGAAAGTAATGGAGATGTCCCGCCCGGTCACGCACGCGCTTCGCGAATATGCCGGCGGCCGTATTCTTCTTCTCGGTACGCCAGCAACCGTTGCGTCGCGCATTTTTGAAACTGCATTCGGCTCGATGGTTGTTCTCGAACAGCTCGCCATTCCCGATCTTGAAGCCGCGATTGAGTTTGGTTCGCATGGCGATTCGGTCCAAGCCATCATCCGAAAAGCGCTCGCCCAAAAATGGGGACAGGCGTACGATTATATTTTTCTCGGGTGCGCGCATTTTCCGCTGGTAAGAGCGTGCATTGAAGAGGAGGCGCGCGCTGTTTTCGGGAGTATTGGTGTCATTGATCCGGCAGACATCGTCGCCGACGAAATGGCGCGGCACTTCACCATGGAGGGAAGTGGCTCGACCTATTTCAAACTTTCAAAGGATTCCGAGCATTTTCGTCGTCGCGTCGGCGAGCTTTTTCCAAAGTCGCACCAGGATTTCACGATCATCTAGTTGCAGTGAGTGGCTTCGCACATATCCACAGCGACGTGTAAAAACATACGGCGAGGCGTCGTGTCTGGCATACTGTCCGCATGAGCTTTCAAAAGCATCTTCAGCCGCATAATCTCGAGCGATACGCATTTCTGTGGTCTGAGATTCGATTGGTGATCGCTGCCGTCGCGCTCTTCATTGGCGGCATTCCGCCGGTTTTGTATTTCTTCTCCGTTCCCGGCCTCTACGGAATTCTTACGTTTGGGCTCAAACTTTCGTGGCTCATTTCCGGCGTCGCATCGGTGTATCTGCTCTATCGTTGGCAAACTGGCGGACAGAAACTTTTCGGACACCGCGATACGAAAGATTTGGTTGCATTCATGGTAAACGCTGTTTCTGGTGTTAATCTCGGAATTGTCGGGCTTCTCGGTACCAACATCGGCATGAGTATTCTTTCAAATTACGCCGTGTTCGTAATTACCGGCCTTGCCTACCTCGCCTCGGCCGCGTATCTGTACCAACGTTGGAACGCACATCATCAGAAATTGTTCTAAATACTGGTTAGCAACTGACGATACTCCTCGGCTTCTCCGTGGAGAATTTTTTTGTATTGATCGCGAATATTTAATGTGACAGGTCCAATGGCTTTATTTGCTACCGGACGAGCATCAACTTCAAGAATTGGTGCGATGAGAGCAGATGTGCCGCAGGCAAACAATTCATCGGCAACATACAACTCCGTGAGATCAACGCCGCGCTCGATCGTCGGGATACCATTTCTTTTTGCCATCTCAAGCACAGTCTTGCGACTAATGCCTTCCAGAAGATCGCTTGCTGTGTCCGGCGTGATCAAGATTCCATCGCGGATGATAAAAAGATTTGCCGCGCTTAATTCACACACATGACCGCTCACGTCGAGAAGGATGCAATCATCGTATCCGCTGTCGATTGCGTCCTGCTTCGCGAGGACGGAGTTTACATATGCCCCGTTCACCTTTGCTCGTGAGGGGATCGCGTAGTCGGGGACGCGACGCCAAACACTCGTCTTCAAACGAGCGCCGTTCTGTGGGAGGATCGGCACCGCTTCGTATATAAAGGCGCTTAACGTCGTTTTCATACCACGAGAACGTGTGCCGGGGAGCATTTCAGTGACATGTATCGTTGCGCGCACGAATACATCCTCAGTGATCGTATTTGCTCGAACAAGCTCTTCCATGACGGATATAAAACGCCCTTCGGTCCATTCGGTTTCGAATGTATCAATCCCAATAATTCGGGCGGAGTTTACCAATCGTTTATAGTGGTCTTTGATGCGGAACGCGAATTTCTCTCCGTTTGCACCGATACATACAGGGAACACCGTATAAACGCTTAGTCCGTAGAGAACGGCTGAAGTCGCAACGCTAATATTCGCCTGCCCGACTGGTACGAGCGATCCCTCAAAATACGCCGTGTCATAAATGCGTGCCATGCTCGAAGAGTACCAAATTTCTTAGTTTGGCGCATACTATTGCAATGAAGCTTGCGGTACGGAAAGAAATATGGCCGATTCGTGGGACTTTTACAATTTCCCGCGGATCGAAAACAGAGGCCGAAGTCATTGTTGTTTCAGTTACCGACGGGGCATATGAGGGACGTGGTGAATGTGTCCCGTATAAGCGATATGGAGAAACAATCGAGAGCGTCGAAGAGCAAATAATGTCTGTGCAGGGAAGGGCACAGGAGCTCACAAGACAGCGATTACAAGAGTTGTTACCGGCGGGCGCGGCGCGAAATGCAATTGATTGTGCGCTCTGGGACTTGGAAGCAAAGCAGGTGGGGAAAACAATATGGGATTTGCTCAGCATTGCACGGCCCATACCAAAACCAACGATGTTCACGCTCAGTCTCGACACGCCGGAAAAAATGGCAGAAGCCGCAGCTATTGCGAGTGCGCGGTATTCGCTTTTGAAGATAAAGCTCGGTGGCGAAGGCGATGAGGAACGATTGCGAAAGATTCGGGAGGTTGCGCCGAAAGTTCGGCTCATCATCGACGCGAATGAAGGATGGAATGAGGGCAACCTTGAAAAGATGCTTCGAATGTGCGAATCAGTCGGCGTCGAGTTGATCGAACAGCCCCTTCCGGTTGGTCAGGATGATGTGCTCATCGGGCTGGAAACATCCATAACAGTGTGCGCCGATGAATCGGCGCATGTCAGTAAAGATATTGGGCGGCTCGCTCAAAAGTATGATGCCGTGAACATCAAGCTCGATAAATCAGGGGGGCTCACAGAGGCGCTCATAATGGCCGAAGCCGCACGAGGGGCGGGGCTTTCGATCATGGTCGGTTGCATGGTTTCCACTTCACTCTCGATGGCTCCCGCGACGGTTATCGCGCAGTTTGCAGAATACGCCGACCTCGACGGGCCCCTCCTGTTAGCGAAGGATAGGGAGCCGGCAATCGGCTATAGCGAAGGCAACATTTTACCGACCACGTCAGAACTTTGGGGCTAAAAGAGCGGGTGGTTTTCCTTCCATTCGTCGAGTAGGGCGATGTGCCGTTTTGAATCGGTCTTTGTGCGTTCCCGAAGGCGCTTATTGTTTGAATCTGCAATCCACATACCACCGTTCCAGAATTCAAGCGCAGGCAGATTTGTCTTGTATGAATTTTCCGAATAGACGGTGCCGGGGTAGTAGTAGGTCGCGCCGCGTTCTTTTGCCGTACGTGCGACATCGAGAAGAATCCAGACGCCAAACGATTGTCGATCGAGTTCCGCGGCGTAGCTCTGATACCAATCGTGCGCCATCGTGCCGTCCCACACCTCAAGCGTGTGAGCGACGATTTTGTCAGCTTCATTCTTGTAAGTTCCGACATGCGTCACGATGCCGAAATTGAGCCAATGCATCAGTCGATCGCGTGACACGATTGCCGGACCATGTGCGCGTTCGAAGTAGGTGAGCCAGAAGTGGATGAAATCCTCCGTAATCTTGAAATCGGAAAGCGGCGTCATTTCTCGCGTCATTTTGCCATCGAATTTCTTCCCAACGCGACGACATTCGCTGTCGAGTTCAAATTTCGGGAGATGAATACGACCGCTACGCGCCATGTAAAACATCCCTTTACTATCAGGCGAGCCTGAATACGGGAGGTAACCGCGTTCATACATATCAGAAATTGCGTCACCAGGCTCAAGTACGCCGTAGTTGCAATAACCGAAAGTGAGCGTTTTTGAATATTCGTGAGCAAGTTCGCTACTGAAAAAACGCATATCAATCTGAAAATGTCCTATCAAGCCATTCAGGGATTCTTTCAATTAAACCATCCATCGGCCCCGAGGACGAGAGAAGTATAGTATCACCATCGCGCGTTTCCTTTGAAAGTAGTTCCATTACTTCGTCCGGCTCCGATACAGAGCGGACATCAATACCGGCGGCAGAAAGTCGTGCCGCCATATCTTCTTGGCTCGATTGTTCGTGGGTCGAAGAGCCTTGTTCGGCGGGTTTGTAAAGAATGACGAGATTGGCACCTTCAAAAGCGTCGTCGAACCAGTGCAGCATGTTCTTGTTGCGCCAAGAAAACGTATGCGGTTCGAAGACGACAACGAGTCGTTTTTCTGGGTACTGTGAGCGCATTGCTGAAATCGCTGCGCGCAGTTTTTCTCGCGATGAACCGAAGCCCTCATGTGCGGGGATAAGGGATGAGAGAGTTTTCTTGTCGAGTCGTCGGGCAAGGCCTTCAAACTCAGGAAGCGCGCGAGCAATGTCATTTGGTGTTATTAATTTTTTTTCAAGAAGAAGCGCAGATGCTCCGACGATGTTTTGAATGTTGTGGTCGCCAATGAGGCGCGTCGAGAGCCCGACAACTTTTTCTCCGCTATGGATCAGATCAAATGATGTCACCTCGCCTCGTTCGATATTTTGCGCGCGCCACGTTGCTGAATGATCGAATCCGTACGAAACGACGCGGGCGCTCGTGTGCTCGGCCAGTCTGCGAGCAAACGGCTCGTCGGCGCAAAGCATCGCGATGCCGTCTTCAGGCAGGCTTTTGACGAGCGAACGGAAGGCGCTGAGAAATTCATCGTGCGTTTTGTAAATATTCACATGATCATGACTTGCGGCGGTCACAATCGCGTCGTGCGCTCCGTAGTGCGCGAATTTCGGGCGTGCATCATCGTGCGACGTTGGGTACTCGTCGCCTTCAAGAACGAAGGTGGGATGCGTCCCAAGATGCGCGGGTTCGAGTCCCGAAGGCGACGCGCCGATAAACCATCCAGCATCAACGCCGGATTTCGAAAGGAGCCAGGCCAGGAGCGTCGTCGTTGTTGATTTTCCGTACGAGCCGGTCGCAACAATCGTTTCGCGATCTGCCGTAATTTCACCGAGAATTTCGGGAAATGACGCAATGCGTTTTACCGAATCGTATGCGGCTGCTACTTCAGTATTGTCGGCGCGTGCCAATTTTGCATTTTTGCCGATGACAATAAGGTCAGCATCGTTTGGGATATTCGTGGGATCATAGGGTGTCGATAGTGAGATGTCGTGCCGCTCAAGCTGCGTCGTCGCGGGTGCGTAAACCTCTGTGTCCGACCCGCTGACGTCCCATCCTTGTTCTTTCAAAAGAAAGGCAACGGCGCTCATGCCCATGCCAGCAATCCCGATAAAATGCGCCTTTTTGGCCATGGACGGCACTATATCACGCACAGGTTTCTATTTCAGGGCTTGTTTGCTAGAGTTCGTCGATGGGAACCCTCTCCATCGTCGCAACGCCAATCGGGAACCTTGGAGACATCACGCTCCGAGCGCTTGAGACCTTAAAAAAGGTGGATGCGATCTATTGTGAGGACACGCGGGTGACATCAAAGCTTCTCGCGCGGTACGAAATTTCGAAGCCACTGTTTCGGCTTGATTCGGTCGTCGAAAAGCAGAAAACGCCGGAAGTGATTGGGCGCCTTGAAAAAGGCGAACATCTCGCGCTGGTCTCTGACGCGGGCACACCAGGCGGGCTTTCCGACCCGGGTTCGTATCTTGTAGCACAGGTACGAGAACAGTTGCCAGAAGCCAAAATTGAGGCAATCCCAGG
>JBAQPT010000058.1:0-25399 GCA_049306055.1 Minisyncoccia bacterium
CCCTCAGCTGCCCACACGCCGCCGATTGAGCCAGTTTGCCTTTAGTCGTCTTTTGGCTTGTTTTTGGGAGGGGTGGGGGTATGCTGATGAAATGAAGAAGTGGTGTATTTGGATTTGGGCGCTGATAGGAACTGAATCGAATCATCGGTCGATTTCAAGCACTGTTCAAATTCTGGGCCTTGCTGCAGCAATATTCTTTGGGCTTTGGGGAGTCGGAGCCATCACCGACATTAATGTAAACTTGAAGGAGTTAAAAGCAGAGAGCATTGAAGCCGAACGAGCAAATTTGGGCGACGTTAATGTAACTGGTAACTGTGACATGAAGAATGATCCTAATTGCAGAGCTAGCGTTCGATTTGGCACACCAAGATAATTCGTTTGATTTTTGACGAATCTAACCTATCATTATCGATATGAACTCCGCCGAGAAGGTAATGAAAATCATTGCGGGAGCGTTTGTAACCGTTGTACTTGTTGTTGGCGGCGCTCTCTTCGTTGCGATCTCAACTGGCGGTGGGCCGAATCCACTTGTTAGTACCGGCGTTCCTCTTGGCATCATCGGAGTACTGGCGCTGATGTGGTGGGGGCTGCTTCGCTCTGCGCCCGCTCAAGGTATTTCAAATACGCAACGATATAGCTCAGTAGTCTTGCTTATTGTGTGCATGGCGATTTTTCTGTGGCTATATTTCTATAAATTGTAAATCGGGTTGTTTTTTGACGATTTTGCTGTAATATTGTCCAACTCAGGCCGCAAGGCCTTTATTTTATGGAAATTCGTAACATTGCAATCATCGCGCACGTCGACCACGGGAAGACGACTCTTACTGACGCAATTCTGCGCCAGACCGGTGCCGCGCAAGAGGGGGTGACGATGGACTCGAACAAGCTCGAGCAGGAGCGCGGGATTACCATCTACGCCAAGAACGCCTCGGTCCCGTATAAAGGAACGAAGATCAATATCGTTGATACGCCCGGCCACGCCGACTTCGGCTCTGAAGTCGAGCGCGTGCTTCGCTCTATTGATAGTGTGCTTCTTGTCGTCGATGCGCAGGAAGGTCCGATGCCGCAGACGCGATTTGTTCTCAAGAAGTCGCTCGAACTTGGCCTCAAGCCGATCGTCGTCATCAACAAAATCGACAAGCCGGCCGCTGACGCGCATCGTGCCGAAGAAGGCGTTTTGGAACTTTTCTTGGAACTTGGCGCATCAAATGAGCAGGCAGAATTTCCGGTGGTCTATGCGATCGGCAAGCAGGGCGTCGCCATGCGTAAGCTCGACGACGAACGCAAAGACCTCACGCCGCTTCTCGATGTGATTTTGGAAAAGGTGCCGGCAGCAAACTCGGATCCTGCACAATTTGAAAAGCCACTGCGCGCGCAGCCGTTTAATCTCGCCTACGACAACTTCCTCGGTCGCATGGCCGTCGCGCGCATCTACGAAGGCACGATGAAAAACGGTTCGAATCTTGTGGTCAAGAAACCATCCGGCGAAACACGTAACGGCAAGATCACGAAGATGTTTACCTTCAATGGCTTGCAGCGCGTGGAAACGCAGGAAGCTTCGGCGGGCGACATCGTGATTTTCTCGGGCGTTCCCGATATCGAAATTGGCGAGACGGTCGCAATGACGGCAGACGTCGAAGCTTTGCCTGCGATTGCTGTCGACGAGCCGACAATCACCTTGAATTTCCTCGTCAACAACTCGCCATTTGGCGGACGCGAAGGAAAGTTTGTGACGACACGCCAGCTGCGCGATCGCCTCGAAAAAGAACTCGAGATCAACGTCGGCCTTCGTGTTGATTTCTCTCCTTCGACAGGCTCAGGACAAGGCGGCAGCGACACATTCAAGGTTTCCGGCCGCGGCGAATTGCACGTGGCAATCCTTCTTGAAAACATGCGCCGCGAAGGCTACGAAATGCAGGTCTCGCAGCCGCAGGTTATCGTCCGCGAAGAGGGTGGCGTGAAGACCGAGCCGTTTGAAGAAGTTGTCGTTGATATCCCGTCGCAGTATCAGGGGGCCGTTATTGAAAAGCTCGGCACGCGCGGATTCCAAATGACCAACATGCTCGTCCATGGCAGCGCGGTGCGCGTTATTTTCGAAGGCCCGACGCGCGGACTTCTCGGCTATCGCAACCAATTCATTATTGATACGAAAGGCGAGGGCATCATCGCTGCGCGCGTCATCGGCTTCAAACCGTTTGCCGGAGAAATCCGCAAGCGCGCACAAGGCTCGATGATCTCGATGGCAAATGGAAAAGCGCTCGGCTTCTCGCTCTGGAATTTGCAGGATCGCGGAAAATTGTATATCGGTGCGGCGACCGAAGTGTACGAAGGCATGGTTATTGGAGACACTTCCAAGGGCGAAGAAATGACCGTGAACCCGACGAAGAACAAAAATCTCACCAACGTCCGTTCATCCGGCACCGACGAAGCGCTCAATCTCATTCCGCACTACGAACTCACGATCGAACGCGGCCTCGAACTCATGCAAAAAGACGAATATCTCGAAGTCACGCCGCAGTCGGTGCGTTTGCGCAAAATCATTTTGACGGAATCATTGCGCGCCAAGGCGGCACGAGGATAACAAAACGAGCCCGCGAAGGGCTCGTTGCATTCTGAGTGTGCCGGGTCGCTGCTACCCGAGCGTGCCTTTGTGGTACTGGTAGACGGCGATTCCGAGTATGATGATCGCTATCATCACAAAGCCGACCATTATGTAGAATGTGTACGCATCAAGCGAAGGATCTCTCGGGTGGGGGATGATGCAGTACACGCTCCAGGCACAGAACAGGAAAAAGCCGGCAAGCACCAAGCGAATAACCGCTTCACCAATCGTAGTCTCTGTCGTCGGTACGCGCTTGTTCCTTCGCGGCGGTTGCGGGTACTGAGGATATCCGTCCGTGCGAGCAAGCATTGTCTGTTCCTCCTCCGGTGACTGCTTCTTTCGAGACTCTACGCTAGCAAATTGTGAATATCAATAGGTTGCAGAACGGTGATCATGGATGCATAGTGCCAGTGGGAGCTGGAACACATCCAAAAGGGAAGGATCTTTCACATGTATGTGCGCGTAATCTTCGCACTCGCGTGCGTTGCGATGTTCGTAACACCCACCAACGCTTGGTTCAATTATCGGAACGAGATCGAAGGCGTTCCGATCCACTGCACGTCGCAAACCGCAACTTCGATCGGCATCGAGAGGCGTAGTATATCCGCCAGCAAGAACGGTGGAACGGGCCAATTGGCTGTTGATCTTGAAGTGCCGAAAGGCGTCCACACTAAGTATGTCGTCGATCTAAGCGTTAAGAAGATTACCTCGCGGCGGCTTGGCCGGAAAAGCGGCACGCCGACAGTCGACATCGGCAAGCAGGTTTTCTGCAGCATCGGCGCGCCAGAGAGCGTCTCGCACACGTGTCGGAATATCGGCATGGGAACGCGTAATTGCAGGGTATGCCACGGCAACAAAAACCGTTGTTGGAGCGTCACGTACAGCGTGAATCTTCAGGAGTGATAGTCGCTGAAGTCAGCACAAGAAAAAGCAGGGGGCCCGCAGCAGATGCTGTGGGCCCTCGAATTTTACGTAACTCAGATCAGTTGTTCAGTTGCCGGCGCCGCTTCTGGTGCTCCGACCTTTCGGGAAGGAGGGGCGGAACGACGAGCGGAAGTTCTTGCCACGGGAAACGAAGCGCATCTTGCTGCTGCGGTACGAATGTCCGCGATGCTTGCTGCCGCCAAACGACTTGCGTACCGGCTCCGGCGGCAGGACAGTGAAGTACATAGTCACGCCCCGCAGCGTCTTGTAGGACTGCACGTGCGGCGTCATCGTGTCTAGAAGCTCGAGAGCCCATGTTCTTGCTACCGCGCCCGGCACGATTTGCGCAAGGATCTTGGCGGCAAATATTTCTACCGTGAAATCCTCTCGATGCATCTCGATTGACGGCCGGAGAGGATCCACCTCTCCCTCAATACACCAATGCTGCGGCGTCGAGATCAGTTTCGCCGTCTGGCGTATCGTATCCTTCCCGCGGAAAGTCCACGAGAGATGGAAGACGTTTGTCGCCTCAAGGCTGTTGCACACGAATCCACCCTGCAAGTGCTCGGGCGGCGCCGCGGCGGCAGGGGATGTCAGCAGTAGCGTGGTCAAAGCCATGCCAATAGTTCTCTTCATCGGTGAGTCCTCCAACGGACGGTTCAGTTATGGCAACCGGGCGCACTCTACTTTATATGGGCTTGCCAGTCAATTCTTCGCGTGTTGTTATAAAAAAGAAGAAGGGCCCACCAGATAGCAGGCCCTCGATTTTTGCGCGATGCAACCACTAGTTCTTCCACAAGCTCAATGTCATCTTGCCGAGGCTTTGCAGTACAACGGTAACGCTTTGCGAGACACTGGAGTGAGTTACGTCGATTGATCCTTTCAGAATTTCGCCATTCACCAACGCGTGGATTTGGCCTTTTTTCGCCATGCCGCTGATCGAGCCGTGGTTACCATGGCGGGATTCGCTCCAAGAGCCGCTCAAGGTTCCGCCGCTACTTTTCATCCTTCCAACCGCTTCGAATTTGTCGCTCGGCGAAGCGCACCGAAATGTCACTCGAAGCGACGTGTCGCTTTCGCTTGCAAAGTATGTTGTCCTGCACGACACGCTTTCGTGCTTGCCGTTTTCCATATGAAATTTGCCCGTGCCAACCCAAAGCCCCGTGAGACCGTTGAATGGCCCGACTTGTGCAAAAGCGGGTGTAGTCGTTGCAAGCAGCACCATTGCCACCAACACCAAAAGAACAAGACAGATTCTTTGTAGCATCGCCGTACTCCTTGGTTACGGCTCCTCTGAGCCACTGCAAGTGTACGCCTGATCTGTATCAGTAAGAGAGGATATGCACAGGCAAAAGCATAATTGAATGTGATGCCCTTGCCAGTCAAATAGATGTGTGCTATAGTTGCGCGACTACCAAATCACTCTCGTATTTGCTAGCGGACTTGCTCAGCAGCCGAACCACTCGAGAGATGCGCAGGAAGGTCATGCGCATGTCTCTCTGAGACTCCTTAATCCGTAGCGCTGGCATTTAGAACATGAATACTTTTGACACACTCGGCATTTCGCCGAAACTTCTTGAAGCGCTGAAAGCTTTCGGCGTCTCTTCGCCGACGCCGATTCAGGCGCAAGCAATTCCCGAAGCAGTTCAGGGGAAAGACGTGATTGGCATCGCGCAGACCGGCACTGGCAAGACAATCGCCTTTGGCATTCCGATGCTGCAATTACTTGAAGGAAAAGAAGAGCGCGGCCTCGTGCTTCTTCCGACGCGCGAACTCGCGTTGCAAGTCGACGAAACACTTTCGAAATTGGGCGCATCGGTCGGCGTGAGGACTGCCGTTCTCATCGGCGGCGCCTCCATGCGTGCGCAAGTCGGCGCGATTCGTCGCAACCCCAACATCATCATCGCAACGCCCGGTCGTCTTATCGATCACATGCAGCAGGGAACGATTCGACTCGAGCGCGTTGGCGTTCTTGTTCTCGACGAAGCAGACCGCATGCTCGACATGGGTTTCCAGCCGCAGATCAAGAAAATTCTCGAAACGATCCCGCGCGAACGCACAACGATGCTTTTTTCTGCAACGATTTCTCGCGACATCGCGCAGATCGCGCAAAAGCACATGCGCACACCGATTTCGATCGAAGTTGCGCCGCAAGGCACGACCGCGGAAAACGTGACGCAGGAATTTTTCATCGTGCATCGTGAACAAAAACTCGCCATGCTCGAATCGGTCTTGCAAAAATATTCTGGCTCGACGCTCGTGTTTACTCGCACGAAGCATAATGCGCAAAAACTGGTGCGAATGTTGAAAGACGCGGGACATAACGCTGCAGAAATCCACGGCAATCGCTCGCTTGCGCAGCGTCGCGACGCGCTCGAAGGTTTCAAGAGCGGAAAATATCGCGTACTCGTCGCGACCGACATCGCCTCGCGCGGTATCGACGTGAAGGGAATCGAGCTTGTGGTGAATTTCGATCTTCCGATGGATTCATCGGATTACGTGCATCGCATCGGCCGCACCGCGCGCGCTGGTGCTGAAGGTCACGCGATCTCATTCGCAATGCCGCAGGAGCGCGGTGGTATGCGAGATATTGAAAAACTGATTCGCATGCCGATTCCAGTTTCTCCGGTTCCCGACGATCTGCCCGGACCGCGCGCCACTATGCATTCTGATTCTCGCGGAGGCGGGCAGCGTCCGCCGTTCCGAGGCGGTGGCAATCGCAATTTCCGCAGTCGCGGCGGACCGCCTCGCGCTGCAGGAGGCCGACGTGAATTCGTTCACGATCCATCACGCGTCAACGCAGGTAACTTCCAAGTCCGCACCGGCGGCGGCGCTCGCCGCTTCTCTCGAACGCCGCGCCATAAACGACGCGCATAAGCCCTTGTGCTACAATGCGCTTTATGAAAGCTCGAGCAAAACAAGCCACATTTGCCGTTGAATTCGACCGCGAAGAGGATGGGCGTTGGATTGCTGAAGTGACGCGCTTGCCGGGCGTTATGGCGTATGGCGCCACGAAAAACGAGGCGTTGCGTCGCGTGTCCGCGATAGCACTGCGTACACTTGCCGATACCGTCGAGAGAGGAAAAACCATTCCGACTCCCGTCTCGCGTCTTTTCGAGCATGGAATGGCCAGCCGCTAAGGCTTCGAAAGTACTCAGGGCACTACTCCGTTCTGGATGGAGTATTAAACGACAAAGAGGCTCGCACCGCATTCTTGCGAAATCCGGATGGTCGGATGTTACTTTCGCTTTTCATGATAAGGAAGAAATTGGTCCACGCATGTTGGCCAAAATAGCCAAGCACACAGGACTGACGCCGGATGGGCTATAATCAATTGGCAATGTCCGTCCTCGAAGTACAAAATTTGCATAAAAAATACGGCGAACGAGTCGCCGTCGAAGATATTTCTTTTTCCGTCGCAAAAGGCGAAATCGTCGGACTCCTTGGCCCGAACGGCGCAGGGAAAACGACAACGATCTCGATGGTCCTTGCTATTTTGGAGCCTACTGCGGGCACGATTCATATCGGAGGACACAGTGTCGCCGATGAGCGCGAAGCGGCGCTCAAGAAAACAAATTTCGCTGCGGTATACGCGCAGCTTCCTGGCAATTTGTCCGTTGTGCAAAATCTCAATGTCTTCGGCCGCATTTACGAAGTATCGAATCTCAGAGAGCGTATTCAGGAAGTAATGCTAGAAATGGATGTGAAGAAATTCGAGCATACGAAAGTTGGAGTCCTCTCAAGCGGGGAACAAACGCGCGTCACGCTCGCTAAAGCAATGCTGAACAGCCCAGCGCTCCTTCTTCTCGACGAACCAACCGCATCACTCGATCCGTCGAGCGCGCAGCTCATGCGCCAAAAGATCCGCGAATTTTCTGAAAAAGGCGGTGGCGTTTTGTGGACCTCGCACAACATGCAAGAAGTCACCGAAATGTGCGACCGCGTCCTCTTTATTTCGCACGGAAAAATCCTGCTCGAAGGCGATCCGAAAACGCTGCCGCAGGAGCACGGCAAAAAAGATCTCGAAGAACTCTTCATCACCGTCGCGCGCGAGCCACTTTCTCTCGACATATGAGTTGGACACGCATTTCAGCAATCGTGCTTCGTTCGTTCTACTTGTATCGGGACAACCCGACACGCACGCTCCCGATCTTTCTCTGGCCGTTTTTGGACGTCATCATGTGGGGTTTTATCAGCAGGTATTTGGAGGGTACGACAAGTACCAATTTCATCCCGCTTCTTCTTGGTGCAGTCATTCTCTGGGACTTTCTTGCGCGTGTCATGACGGGCGTTGCGATGACGTTCTTTGAAGACGTGTGGTCGCGCAACTTTCTCAACATTTTTGCATCACCACTCCGTATTTCCGAATATGTGGCAGCGATGGTGATCTCATCAATCGCAACAAGTACGCTCGGCTTCGTTTTCATTCTTGGCGTCGCGTGGCTCTTTTTCGGCTTTTCGATTGCATCGTACGGCCTTTTCGCTTTTCCATTTCTCCTCATTCTTTTTATGGGAGGAATTGCGCTCGGTATTTTTGGCGCCTCGCTTATTCTTCGGTACGGACCGCCTGCTGAATGGTTCATTTGGCCACTCCCCGCAATCGTGACGCCGTTTGTCGGCGTGTTTTATCCGATCTCAACCTTGCCGACATGGATGCAATATGTCTCGCAAATACTGCCGCCGACATACGTATTTGAAGGTTTGCGTGCAATCGTTGCAGGAGAAAGTTTCCCTGTATCAGAACTCCTGATCGGCACATTGCTAAGCGCGCTCTGCATTGCACTTGCGTACTATTTCTTTGTGCGCGTCTATCGCCGTGCCGTCCGCACGGGCCTCATTGCACGTTACAGCGCGGAAACGGTGAGTTGACACATTTCAACATCGAATATACTTTTCTGAGAGGAGAGCACCGACCAGCCTCCTTACAGAAAGAAGGGAGTCGCCGATGACTGCTCAAGAGCATATCTTGTCGGATACACCTCTCTCGTCCCACCATCTTAGAAGGAAATGGCTTGAGAGGGCCCCGGACTGCTGGGGTTTGCGTGCGCAACTCATCAAGCATGAGATCTGCACGGATCGCGAATTCATCGAGGTATTGTGCAGCGTTGGCAATCACGGCTGAGTGCAACGCAACACGATTTGGAAACCGGCCTCGGGAGGGGCCGGTTTTGTAATGTGTAAGGTGGGGGTCGTACTCACGTCGTGTAGAATTACGTTATGCGCAGCATAATCATGCTTCTCATCCTCGTTCTCGCCGCAGCGGGCGTGTGGTTTTATTTTGAAACGAAAGACCGGGGCGGTCCGATGCCGGAGATCACGACCAGCGAGCCGACAAATTTCAACGAAGTCGGCATCCTCCATTTTCCGCCAGTCACGAGCGGTCAGTCAGAAGGCACGTTTGAATTCCGCGAGGGGAACGCAACGACGACGCTCAAGATCATGATGGATGCACTGACCTACTGTGCAGCATCGAACGGTGCCGTGCCATGCATGGCGATGAGTATCACCTTTGATAAGCCGTTTGATGGCAATCTCGCGCTCGTCGAGGGAACACGCACGGGCGACGTAATCCTTATCCGCAAGCTCCGCACTGCCCACGAAGGCGAAGAGCTTCGCGCATTCGAGCCGGGCAATGTTTTCATTTCGTGGCCGCACGCGATAGAGCTTTTCAAAGCCTGCGAAGTCACGATGGCAACGCAAACGCACTCGCTCGACGTCTATCTCGATCTCAAAGACGGCCGCCGCGTCCGCGCAGTTGAACCAATGATCGACGACATGTTCAAAATAATCAACCAAACCCAGGGCGTCTGCGGCTCTTTCCCAGTCGCGACGGAATAGCAATCTTTGGACACATGGGTGCTACACTGAGGAATGATAAAACTCGTGGTTTCCGTCGTGATTGCGTTTGCGATTGGTGTGTATGTAGGACATTTGCCGATTACGTCGCTCGTTCTTGATTCTGCTACCGCGCCAACTTCGGAGACGACGAATGTCGAAGCCGCCGCCGTTACCCCCACAACTGAAACAAAAGGCACGGTCGTAAAAACGACGAATCTTTCCGCAGGCCAACAAAAACTTCTTTCCGCGCTCGGCATCGACGCGAGCCAGATCGTCATTACGCCGGCAATGATTGCATGCGCAGAGGCGAAGCTGGGCGCTGCGTGGCTCAAGGAAATCGAAGGCGGCGCGACACCGACATTTTCCGAGGGCGTGTCGCTCTACGCGTGCTACAAGTAGTGATATTCACAGCGAGCTCATATCCGTGCGTGATCATGGGCGTATGATTACGGATATGGCACAGCGACGCAAAGCGCCGGGCTCGACCGGCAAAGGAAAATTCTATCGAATTAATCTTCGTCCGAAAGGCGAATTCACCTCGTTCCGCATGCAGGATGTCGGCAAAAAGGGCGGGCTCGAACGTCTCGCGGGGCATCGCAAAAGCGGCTCGTGGGATACGGTGACGTGGCTTGTCGAAAAGAGCAAAGCCCACGTGAAAGCAGGGCACCTCATCATCGACGACAAAAAAGACCGCAAAATCCTTATGCAGATAAAGGGCCATATCTATCACATAAAAGGCGACATCTTCCGCGCGCATCCCCGCAACGTTCCCGAAGCATCAAAACCAACCCCCGCAATGCGTAAGGCTCAAAGGGCGAATATCAAAAAAGCACAGAAGACGAGACGGAAGTAGTGCGTAGGTGATTCGATTTCCGCCAACCATGAGCGTGCGGGAAAGGTCAAAACAGGGTTGTTTTTATGACAGATCTATAAAGTGATTTGCGCCATTTTCTTGTAAAGCATCACACCACAAATGTTGCATTCATGTGGGCGCCTGACCCCATTTCCATTTCCGCTCCGGTCTTTCTGCCAACCATGAGCGCGCGGGAGGTCAAAACGGGGTTGTTTTAAGACAAACTAAAAAGATATTTGACTCTCTTTCCCGTTTAATACTTGAGAAGGACGTTTTGAAGAAGGTCTAGGGTAAACTCTGTGGTCTTATGACCGGAAAAGGTTATGCCGGAAGGATGGCCAGCACTGTTCCTAATACCTAATTTCTCATCAAGAATTTTCTTCACGTCGTTTGAGATAATCCCTGCGGTCCGCATAAGTTCAATGATTCGAACCTCTTTCAGTTCTGAGAAGTCATCGTACGAAACGATGGGCTTCATCCGCTTATCAGGATGTACGCTCAAAGCCGCATTGAACTCCTTCAGTTTGTTTCCGAATACATGATTCTGTAGATGGTCCATCGTAAGTACCCAGACCATGACTATGGTGGCTCGATAGGATTCGACTCGATGGCATCGAATCGCTTCCTCGAGAAACAACCTCTCTTGAGAGTTCTTAATCTTTGGCACGAAGTCAGTTAGCTCCTTTGCGACGTGCACGCGGGTTGGCTCAGCATCCACAGCAATCCGTATTGCGTCATAGGCCGCTCGTTCTAAACGATACCCTTTCTCATGTTTAACGTACCGCCCGCCTTTTTTCTTGATTTCCTCTGAGAAGTACACCCTCGATCTGCTGTACGGTCTCAGGTCGAGCAGCTTAAAACATTTCTCGACATCCGACACCGTGACGCTTTCAATGCCCACGTGAGTGAGTAGATAATAAGCGAGATAGTCTGTCTGTTGCGTCGCATTCCACGAGGCGAAGTCAGGAAAGCGCGACGCAAACAAGTTCAATGGTTCGCGGTCCATATTAATCACCTCTCGCCATTTTCTGCATCTGCTCTTTCAGTTTTGCTATCGCTCCAGGTCGAAACGAGTAGATTACACCGCGTTTCTTACCTTTTGCTTGGATGAGACCTGGTGTCTGAATGGTCTCCCCAAAGTTTTTATCGAGAAGATTCCACTCCTTCGCTACGGCCGCGAGCTTCATCGCCCCGACGGCATCTTGTCCCAGTAAAGATTTGTGGCCTATGAGTACAGCGTGCGCAAGTAGCTGTTGTTGCTCTTTAATTGTAGCGCCAGTTGGCCTGACTTTTAGGGCAACTGTGTCCTCCTTTTTCTCGAACAGGGTGTCAAGTTCGTCTGAGTTGAGTCCCGTAGTGTTTGTATAGGTAGAGATCGCAGGCGCTTGCCGCGTCGGCACTTTAGTCGTCTGCGCTCGCTGTGGGACCGCCTCCTCTGTGTGTAGGAGTTGCTTGAGAATGACTTCGAAGCCGACTTTGCGCAGCTCGACATCGGCAATGTCTTTTACTGCCTCTTCTGCTTCGCGCAGAGCTTGTTTGTACGGGTGCATATTATTTTTGTTTGTTATTTTGAAGTTTTGTCTCAACGAAGTCCGCACCTCTATTCGTGATATACCAGGCTTTTTTACCGTCTTTCTTCACTCGAAGCGGATGAATGTGTTTGTTCTTCTCATTCATACTCAATTTATCGTTGAGATTTTTGGGGACAGAGTATCGTGCAAGACGAAAATATTTTTCGATGTCGGACACATTAAATGAATCGACCTTTTCAAAGTAATCGAGCCAGTATGCGATCGCTAAAGTTCTCTTAACATCATCGTCTAGCTTCTTTTGGCCGAGAAATTCCAGAAAATTTACTCTGTTGTCGGGGTGTATCACGGTAGCTGTTCGCACAGATTCAACAAGGCTCGCTTCAAGAGCTTTGACACGATTTTCCAACTCCTCTACACGGTTTTTAAGGTTATCGTCCATATTATTTCGGCTGCTTCATTTGGTTAAACCGCGCGACGACCTGCGGAATTTTATAATTCGGCACGGAATACTTCCCGTTGGTCGATTTTATATCCCTTGCATCAAGTAGGATCTTGAGCGTTCCCTTTACGCTTCCAAGCGGCATAATTTCCATTTTAATTATTTCCGATGGACTGATCTCGTCGACCATGCTCTTGAGAACAAGGCTACGTGCCTTAACAGCACTGAGAACGAGAAGTATCATCTCTGCATTGGGAAGGTCTCTGAATTGTGATGAAAAATCGAATGCCCCCGTTTCTTTATTTATTGCGAGGTAGGGGGACAACAGGGTAGCCAACTGCTGCCTATCGATGGCTTGCGATTCACTTACAAACAAACTCTGAAGCGGGTCTGGTGTGCTCATAGAGATTAGTTATATTGACTTCGTAATTAAAACCAATTGTGCACTCGAAAAACCAAAGGTCAATGAAAATACAATCATCTTCAACAGGGGAAACGGATTTTTATGAGGGCGAATCTAATACTCTGTGCATTATGTGGCGAAAAATCTTGTTTTTTACGCATAATGAGACGAGTGATTGCATATTCATAAATAACTGGCCGTGAAATAAAATCTCAACTTCGTCAATAGCCCACGGGCTCTTTTCTTCCCTGCCGTCAATCTTCCCTTACAGGCAATGCGGAATTAAGATGTCGGGCATTTAGCTTGCGAAAGCACAGCGGAAATCCAGAGGGTTCAGATTTTTGGGTTGGGGTAGTCGCTGCGCACTCGATTCGGGAGTAGAATGAATATATGAAAAAAGAATTCACTGCAGATGAGGCGAAGGAGATTGGGGACGGGATTGGTATTGATTGGGCGAATGTCGAGCTTGAACAATTCCGGATGGGACTTGCCGTCGAATTGGAGCACGGCGCGCACGATCCCGAGACGGACGTTACGCACGACGACCTTACGATGACCGGCAAAATCGCCTGGGCGCATCTCAAAGAAGTGCCGGATTATTACACAAAACTCAAGAGTGTTGAAGGAGAGGAAAACTAAAGAACAATTTCAGTAGAAAGTCCAAATCCGCGCGGGAAAAGCGGAGGCGATCCATCGCTCGTGCGACCGCTGCTACTGATCGGCACTTGTTCCATCGAGCGCGGCCATGCAATCGGTAGCGTTCCCGTTGGCACGTCACCAAAAAGCGCATCGGCCACGCCTCTGCCTTCGCTTCCCGGCAGCCACGCGGCGACCAGTGTATCCCACGTCGGCAATTCATTAGTCACGATGAGCGGCCGGCCGGAAACAATAACGACGATAAGGGTACGCACTGACCCGCGTAGCCGTTCGATTGTCACAAGATCTTCGTCGCGCAAGCGCGGGTTTGCGTTGTCGCCCCAGCCTTCTGCATACGGTTTTTCGCCGACGATCGCGATCCCAATATCGGCGAATGTGTTCTCAGCAAAATGCGCTTCTTTCTCGTACTCGAATTCGGTGTTAGGGGATGCGGCTCGAAGTCCCGCCAGAATCGATGTTGCGCCGGGCAGCCAATTGCCATCAATGCCTTGCCATTCGTACGTCCATGCACCGGCCTGCATGCCGATATTGTCAGCTGCGCTTCCCGCGACGCGGATCAAGCGAGTGCCGCGCGAGAGCGGGAGCGCACCGTCATTTTTGAGGACAACCAGTGAACGGGCCGCTGCCTCGCGCGCGAGAGCGCGATGCTCGGGCGAGCCAATCATGGAGAGCGGGGGCAGAGCTTCAGTATCAAAAAGACCAAAGACAAATTTCGCCTGCAGAATCCGGCGCGCAGCGTCATCGATGCGCTCACGCGAAATCTCGCCCCGATGTACGGCGCGCTTCACGTCGCGGATAAAGGTCTCGTACTCGTATGGGAGCATGACCATATCAACGCCCGCGTTGATCGCTCGGACGGTGGACTCATATTTGCTCTCCGAAATTTCATAGACACCGTACCAATCCGAGACGACGAATCCGCTAAAACCAAGCTCGCCCTTAAGAATGTCGGTAATGAGATATCGCGAGCCGGAGATTTTTTCATCGCCCCACCCGTTCATGCCGACCATGACACTCATGGCGCCGCTCGTAATCGCGCTCTTAAAAGGAGGTAGGTAGGCGCTGCGCAGCAACGTCTCGTCGGGAGGCGTTGTTCCTTGATCGATTTGGAAATTCTCATTCGACGAGGTACCCCAGAGCATCGATCCGAGACCGATGAAGTGTTTCGGCGTCGCGAGCACACGTGACTCCTGTAAGCCACGAACCATCGCGGCTCCGAGAGAACTCGTGATAGCTGCGTTGCTTGAAAATGCCTCATAGACGCGCCCCCAACGGATATCCGTCGGGAGATCGAGGGACGGTGAATAAATCCACTGTGCACCGATCGCGCGCGACTCTTTAGCTGTTGCTTTTGCGATATTTTCGACGAGCGCCGGATCATTCACCGCACCGAGTCCGATCTGGTGCGGGAAAATGGTGGCGCCGGGCACGTTGCCTTGTCCGTGATTTGCATCAATGCCATAAAAAATCGGAATCCCAGTGCGCGAAGCGCGTGATTCGGTGATAAAACCGGTAGTCATGGCGCGCCAACCTTCTGGCGTATTCTGCTCGGGTTTTCCGCCCCCGCCGCTTAAAATTGCGCCGATACCGTAGCGCGATACATGCCGGAGCGGGATGCTGTTTTTCTCGACAAGCGCCATTTGTCCGATTTTTTCATCGAGTGTCATACGCGAAAGGAGATCATTCGCGCGCTCTTCGACGGGTATCGTTAAGTCGTAGTACCGCGCATCATCAAGGGATGGCGGTAGTGTCATTACTTGCGCAATGCTCATTAAGAGCAGACAAATAACGCCAATTGCAAAGAGCAGCGGGTATGTCCGCTCGGATCCCGAAGGCATGGGTAATAGTATACCCCCACGTTGAGGAGCGAGGGTCACTAGCAGTGTCTTCATGATCGGGTACAATACCGTCCATGGACCTCGTGCGCGGAGATACCGACCTTGAACAACTGAACCAACAACTCAATGATCCGCAGATGCTCGCGGAGTATAAAAAGCAGTACGATAACTACAAGCCTGCAGCGTTGCCGCGGATCTTAGGGAAATCCCTCGTCTGGTGGGGAAATGTCGTGTACGGAAAAAAGCCGTCGTACATGAAATTCCGCGCGATCGAAGTCATTGCGCGCGTGCCGTATCATTCGTGGGCTTCTGCCGCCTACACGCTCCTCACGCTCTTTTATCGCAACGAACAAAAGGCGATGCAGCTCTCGCAGATCGCAAAATACGCGCGGCTCGCGCAAGACAACGAAACGATGCACGTCGTCGTTATTTCGCATCTCGCCTCACAGCACGAGCACGCGGGCTTCTTCCGGCACACACTCATTCCGATGCTCTTCGCCTTTATCTATTTCTGGTGGTCGTATTTTCTCTATCTCATCAAGCCGCGCTACTCATACGAATTGAACTACATGTTTGAGAATCACGCGTTTGAACACTACAGCGAATTTCTCGAGGAATGTGGTGACGTTCTCAAGTCGCGACCGATCCAAAGCGATTTTCTCGAATGGTACGGCCGTCATCCGCGAAGCCAATACGAATTCTTCCTCTCCGTTCGCAACGACGAGCTCATTCACCGCAACACATCTCTCAAAGAAATCAACCACGATTAGCAGTGGATTTTCACTCGCTTCTCACGCTGCGTAGGCGTACAATGAATACATGAAGAACTCACTATGTGCGGGGTTCGGGGCCTTACTCTTAATTATTATTCCGTTTGTAGCGTTCACGGCAGAATTTCGGACAGGCGACCAGCCATCGCTTTCGCAGGGACAGACGGTGCAAGACGATTTGTACATGGCGGGTGGCAACGTCATGAGCGCCGGCACGGTGCGCGGTGATCTTATCGTTGGCGGCGGCACAGTGCTCGTAAATGGGCCCGTTACCGGAGACCTTCTTATCGGCGGCGGGAATGTCACGATTGCGGGCGAAGTTACTGACGATCTGCGTGCGGGCGGCGGCAATATTCTTGTGCAGAGCGTCGTGCGCGGCGACGTCATTCTCGGCGGCGGACAAATCAATCTCACAGGGACTCGCATTGGCGGCGATGTCGCGATCGGCGGCGGCTCCGTCAGGATCGAATCGGCAGTCGGCGGCGATGTGAAAATCGGCGGCGGAGATATCTACATCAACGCACCAATCGCGGGCAATGTTGAAATTAATGCCGAAAAAGTCACGCTCGGTCCGCGCGCAAATATTGCGGGCGACTTTACCTACAAAGCCACGGAGGCGGTGATCATGGAAGATGGTGCTGTCGTGCGCGGCGAAACGTCGTTTGAAGAACGTGCTGGTCGCGAGGAAGTGAAAAAGGGTGCGATAGCCGCTCTTGCGGCATTTGCATCGCTCTGGATGCTCGCAAAATTCCTCATGTCGCTCGTTGGCGCTTTCGCGCTCGCATTCTTCTTCAAGCGATACACACAAGAAATGATAGCAACGGCCGCGACGCAGCCAGTCGCCGAATTCGTGCGCGGGCTTGTCGTCGTTATCGTATTGCCAATTGTTTCCGTTATTCTCCTCATCTCAATAATCGGCATTCCGCTTGGCGTCGTCGGTCTTCTCACGACGATTATCCTCAGCATCTTCGGCTCGTTTGCGGCACCGATCTTGCTCGGTTCCTTGATTCACAAATCGATCAAGAAACCGGCAGGGTACGTCGTGAATTGGAAGACAGTGCTTCTTGGCGTGGTCGTTTACTTTATTCTCGCGCTCATTCCGATTGTCGGCTGGCTCGCAAAATGCGTGATTCTGCTTATGGCACTCGGCGCGGCGCTCAATATTAAGTGGTCTGTTGCAAAACAGTGGCGATAATCTCAATCAAACTATGCAAAAAATCAAAGTTGAAAATCATATGTTCTCGGGCGGTGTCTGGATGGTCGGTTGGCTCTTTACGATCGGCTTTCTGCACCTCTCGTTCTGGCAAGGCGTTCTCGCACTAGTCATTTGGCCGTACTACCTTGGTACTCATTTCAGCGCGCTCGGGATGTAGCGCAAGATGAAGAAAGCCTGAAAGACTGACGCAGGCATGCCGTCGTATACTGTATCTATGCATCGAGCGCTCCTTGTGTTTGTTCTCTGTGCGTTCCTTACTTCCTCAGTAGCGGAGGCGCAAAACAGGTGGCGTCGCGGTTTTTCTTCCGAAACACAAAATGCAGTCGAGGCGCTCAGCTCAAGTCCTATCGCACAATTTCCAATTCCCGTTATCGGCACTCCGCTCTCTGCGCTCACAAAGAATTTCGGCGATCCGCGCGACGGCGGTTCGCGCATACACGAAGGGCTCGACATCATCGCGCCGCAAGGAACACCAATTGCTTCGCCGACTGACGCGGTCGTGATTTCGACAGGGGATGGCGACGGCTCAGGCCTCTATGTTCGCACCGCGAATCCCGGCGATGAATCGTTTGTGTACATGCATCTTTCGAAAATCGCGAGTGGCATTTCGTATGGCACGGCCTTGAAGCGTGGCGATATCATCGGCTTTGTGGGGAATACTGGAAATGCTTCCGGCGGCGGTGCGCACCTACATTTCGAGATACGCAACAACGGCGCAACCGATCCGTACCCGCGTCTCACGAGTGTGTTTACCGGCGAAGAACAGGCGCGCATCATTTCAGCTGCTCAGGCGCAGGGTGTTGTTGTTTCGGTGCCGACGCCCGCGCCGAGTACGGCTATTCTTGGCTCCGGATCGGAAGGCGCGCTCGTCGTGCAACTGCAAAAATTCTTGATTGCAAAAAATGCAGGGGCAGCAAGCGCGCGTCTCAAAGCGTTTGGCGCAACAGGGTACTTTGGCGCAATAACGGAAGCCGCACTTCGTGAATATCAATCGTCAGTTTCGACAAAGGTGACGGGGTACGTTGACGCGGCGACCTACCAACTTATTTTTGCAGCAGCGTCGGAAGGGAGTAATGCGGGGGCAGAAGATGACAATGTGGAGGCGTCCACACCTGGTACAACATCGTTCACTCGTGACTTGGAGCGCGGCGCAATCGGCGAAGACGTGCGCCGCCTCCAAGTCTTTTTAAACTCGCACGGCTTCCGTGTCGCAGCAAGCGGCGCAGGTTCGCTCGGAAACGAGACGACGCTCTTCGGTCCCGCAACAGAAGCTGCGCTTATCCGTTTCCAAAAGGCAAACTCGATCACACCAGCAGCAGGGTATTTCGGTCCGAAGACACGAGCAGTAATCGCGCTCATTGGTTCTCCTCTATAAGATTTGCGTAGACGACAAGGCGATGCGAATACGTGCCGAGCGAAAAGTTGAATTTCCCGGCGCAGGTAATAAGTACGAGACGGCGCCCCGCGTCCGCATGCACCATGTCCGCCATCGGCACTTCGGAAAGGGCATAGACGCGCGCATCGCTGATGACAAAACGCTGTCGTTCGCCGTTCGCATTTTCAATAGAAATTTCATCGCCAACATTTGCAAAGTGGAGATTTTTAAACGCCGCAAACACATGTGCGTCCATAATCGCGTTGCCGTATTCGCCAGGGATCGCACCACCTGCATACCATCCGACGAGATTTGTCGACCCATCGGGAACATCAATCGCTCCGCCACTCGTAAGGCCAACGTGTTGAATAGGAGAATCTAATTTGATCGAAGGAATCCTAATGCGCGCAGGGTAGTCGCCCGCAGAGGGAACATACTCATCGGCAAACGCGGGAGCAAGCGCGGCAACCGGTTCAATTCCGACGCTAAAATGCGGCACGCAAAGTACCGCGACGAGAACAAAAAAGAGAAATGATTTTCGCATGAATTGAAATCATTGTATCCAAAATATGGCTGTAAACAAGGCTTTTTTCTTCATGAACTTCATGACAGAAATCATGTTACGATGACGCGATTCTTATGACCTGGGCACTATTTCTTGCGGCGAGCATCCTCGCACAGGCGATTGCGAATGTGATGAATCGCGTGGTGATGAAAAGCGCTGACAAGGGCACGTGGGCGTATTCTGCGTTGTCGCAAATTATTACCGGAAGTCTCGTCGGAATCTATGCGCTCATCAATGGTTTCCAGATGCCACCACTCCTTGAGTTGTGGCCATTTTTTCTCATGACGACCATTCTCAACATTGGACAAAATGTTTTCCAAAATGAGGCTCTTCGCACGGCAGAAATTTCCTTCTTTACGATTCTTTCTTCAACACGAATCTTGATTTCGATGTTTGCGGCGTTTCTTGTACTTGGTGAACATGTCACTCTTGCGCAGGGATTTGGAGCGATTGTCATGATCGCAGCAGTTACCGTGGCGTTCAGCAGACGATTTGAATGGAAGTGGGAACCATGGATGGGATATGCTTTTTTATATGCGCTTTGCAGCGGGTTGGTATTCATAGGTGACGCAAAAATTGTGAGTCAGTCCCCGGACGTCATCTCATATGTTGCCCTCGCGTTTTTGGTGCCCGGGTTCGCTACTATCGCAATCAAGCCCTGGATCGCTCCAGACGTATTTCGTCTTGCTGCATCGAAACAAGTGATCCAGATGACCGCATGGAGCGCATCGTACGGTTTCATGGCAGTTACGCTCTGGCTCGCTTATTACTACGGCGCGACGGCGTCAGCGATGGCCCCGATTCGCCAGTCGGCGGTGATCCTCACTGTTATAATCGCAATGATTTTTCTGAACGAACGCACACACATGTTGCGCAAAACAATCGCAGCCTTGCTCGCGATTCTTGCGGTATATTTAATATCCGTATGAAGCGCGGAAAGGATTATATTGGCGTCGGCGCAGGTGTTTTCGTGATTAACGATCAGGGAAAGATTTTTATCACTCAGCGGGGCGGGGCGGCACAGAACCGAGTTGGGAAATGGATCATTCCTGGCGGGGCCGTTGAATTGGGGGAAACACGTGCGCAAACCGCTGTGCGTGAAATCAAAGAAGAACATGATATGACCGTTGAAATCCTTGAAGAACTTCAGACTTCTGATCATATTCTCACTGACGAGAGTCAGCATTGGGTTTCGACGGCTTTTATTTGTCGTCATGTTGACGGCGAACCGAAGAATTTGGAACCGGAAAAATGCGCAGAAATAGGATGGTTTACCGTTGCTGAAGCCGAGAAACTAGATCTCTCCGATATCACAAGAAGCGATTTGGCCGCGTTCAAAAAGAAGTACCCAAACGGCTACCGGCCTGTTTGATATAGTATCCGTATGGACCAGGCGGCGATTGATTTATTGACGAAAGAAAGAGTATGCGTCCTCTCGGTGCCGCTTTCCGACGGTTCACCGCATAGCGCGCTCGTGCACTATTCGCACACCGATGATCCGTTCAGAATCATCATCCAATCCTCGCCTACAGTGAAGGTACACTCGATACAGGAACAAGGCGGTACTTGCAAAGTGTCGGTTGTTGTCGGCCTCAATGAACCAGACTCAATCACGCTGCAAATGCGCGGCACGGTACGACTTCTTTCTCCCGCCGAAAAAGAAGCGGCTTTTGCTATTCATCACGCAAAACATCCATCAGGAATAAAATACAAAGGACCTGATACGGTGATGCTGGAATTTACACCTGATTGGTGGCGTTACACCGATTTCAATACCGAACCGCCGACAAAGAAAGGCACCGATTTTGTATGAAAATCCACCACGTTGCATTGACGGTGAATAATATTGAGGAGTCGATTGAGTGGTACAAACAAGTTTTCAACGCAGAGGTGATTCATTCATACGAGAAAGATGGCAGACAGATTGCGCACGTGAGAATTGGAGAGGCGCAAGTAGAATTTTTTGCGTTCAAAGATGGCGCCGAGGCTTTACCGGACTACAGCAAAGAATTACAAACCGATCTCCGTGTCGTCGGAACAAAACATTTCTGTTTGGCAGTTGAGGATTTGGAATCCACGATGGCAGAGCTTTCGCAAAAAGGAGCAGTTTTCGCAACCGATGTTAGAACGGCTGGCTTCGGAGGGCGTTACGTATTCGTGAAGGATTGTAATGACATTTTAATCGAGCTCTACGAGGTATGAAAATCACGAAGATCGGACATTGTTGTCTCGTCATCGAAGAAAGCGGCGTAAAAATCATGACCGATCCAGGGAGTTTCTCGACGGAACAAAATACGGTGACGGGGCTCGACGCTGTCGTTATTACCCATGAGCATCATGATCACTTGCATGTGGAATCGATGCGAGAGGTGATGAAAAACAATCCGCAGGCGGTTGTCATTTCCAATTCCTCGGTAGCGAAATTACTTGAAGCCGAGGGGATCAAGGCGCAGATTGTCGAAGGTACCGCTTCGACGGCGGTAAAAAATATCGCTATCGAAGCGTGTGATGCCAAGCATGAGGAAATCTTCGAAGAAATCGGGCAAGTACAAAACACTGGCTACTTCATTGGCCCACTTTTTTATCCTGGCGACGCCTACGGCGATCCGAAAAAGCCAATTGACATTCTTGCGCTTCCGGTCGCTGGTCCATGGTGCAAGCTTGCTGATGCGATCCGCTTTGCGCTTCGCGTAAAGCCGCAGAAAGCGTTTCCGGTGCATGATGCCGTTCTTGTGCCCGGCATCTCCGGCTTCGTTCATATGCTCCCGCAAAAAGTGTTGGGCGAAAAGGGAATTGATTTCCGCCCGCTCAAAGCTGGCGAGGTGGTAGAATTCTAGGATGTTCAAGTATCTCGTGGCACTACTCGTTCTCATCGCAGCGCTTGTCGGCGGGTTTTTCTGGCTGAACGGGCACATCTACGACGAGAAACAAGGCGGCGTCGAGAATTATCTTGACGCGACATTTGTGATTCAAGACCAAGTGATCACGCTCACAGACGGCGAGCATGTCGAAACGTCCGCACCAAACGAAGAAGTGCAGTGGAAAACGACGACAAAGTATTTTGGAAACCTCGCGAAAGGCGATTTGAATGGTGACGGCATTACCGACCTTGCGTTTATCCTTACGCAAAACGGCGGCGGAACCGGCACCTTTTTCTACGTCGTCGTGGCTTTGCAAAACAACGCAAATCGCTACATCGGCACGAACGGCATTCTTATCGGTGATCGCATCGCGCCGCAGACGACTGAGATCCGCGACGGGCGGCTTGTCGTGAATTATGCCGACCGCAATTCTGATGAACCATTTTCCGTACAGCCGCACAGTGGCGTTACCCAAAACTTTCATGTCGAGAACGGCGTTCTCATCGCCGACTAGCCTATGCACGGAAAAACATTCCTCATTTTCATTCTGGTGCTTCTCATCGGCGGGGCGTGGATTACATGGGAATTTATGAGTAGCGATCCGGGCGAGAAACGACTCGGCTTCATCACCAGCGTGACGACAAACGGCAACTACGGCATTATTTTCGACAAAGCAGAATGGCTCTCCGGAAAAGAAGGCGAAGACGCGGCAATTGCGGCGGGACTGTGTCGCGAAGAAACGCGCTACACATGCCTTCCGAACGACTACATCATCCGCAATGCGACCGTCGAATCGGAGGCGCACGAATTTGCGACGGACGTTATGATCACGATGCAGACATTCAATATGGAACAGGAAGGCGTTCATGATACGGTTATTTCACGCCAAGAATTCGAAAAGCTCCTGAACGACTCGCGCGCGCAATGGCGCCAACTCCCGTTTGAAATCACAATCCGCAGTGGTCTTGTGCGTGAAGTGAAGGAAATCTACGTGCCGTAAGGCTCTTCATATTTCTTGCTCATTTCGTGTGGTAGGGTAAGGTAGAGACACTAGTTTCGTCATTATGTACATGAAAAACACAGCAACTGTGTCGTTTACCGTTCTCGGAGCGGTGCTTTTTGTTTTCGCGCTTTTACCACTTTCTGCCAACGCCGCAGTTATTTCCAAGCCGTTTGAAATCTCCGGCTGGATTCCATATTGGAAGGCCGCTTCGGGAACGACCGACATCATGCCGCATCTCGACCGCTTCACCGAGGTGAATCCGTTCGGCTACAACGTCGACAATGACGGCCGTCTCGCTGACATCGCCGTTCTCTCGCAAGAACCATGGACGACGCTCCAGAGAGAGGCAAAAACGAAAGGCATCCGCTACATTCCGACGGTCATGTGGTCCAACGCCGACGCGATGCAGGAAGTGCTCTCGAATACCGCGAAGCGGCAGCTCCTCGTCAGAATGATCGTTGACGAAGTGAACGTGAACGGTTACGACGGCATCGATATCGACTTTGAAGGGAAGCGCTACGAAACTGGTCCGCATTTCTCAAAATTCCTCCAAGAACTCTACAAAGGCATGGGCGACAAATGGGTGCAGTGCACCATCGAGACGCGAACGCCGCTTGCCGACCGCTATCACGAAACAGAGGCACCAGCCGACGCTGGGCAGTATGTGAATGACTTCAATGTCATCAACAAAAACTGTGACCGTGTCCGATTCATGTCATACGATCAGCAGACGATCGACCAGAAGCGTGCAAGCGAAACGACAGAACCGTATGGCCCGGTGTCCGACACGGTATGGGTTGAAAAGACGATCAAGGAAGCGCTGAAGACGATTCCGGCAAAGAAAATTGTTATTGGCATTCCGACATACGGCTATGAATGGGACGTAAAGACGTATGCGGACAACCAACACACGTATGATCTGTTGTGGAGTTTCAATCCAAAATACGGTTGGGATCTCGCGAATGAATACAACATCACGCCGGGGCGCAATTTCGGCGGGGAAATCGGCTTCACGTATTTCCCGAAGGACGGGCCGCTCTCGATGCCGCGTCCAGCTTCTTCCTGGCCGTTTAATCTCGTTGCAAACGCCGCGAGCGCGCTCACGACCGCGCAGAATACGAATGTCTCGTACCGCATGGTGACGTGGCAGGATTCGCAGGCAATCGCAGATAAAGTCGCGCTCGCAAAGAAGCTCGGCATCCGTGGCGTTGCCGTCTTCAAGATCGATGGTGGTGAGGACCCGAAGATGTGGGAGGTATTGAAGTAGCCGCTCGCGGTAACTCTTATTTTTAAAACCGACGTTGCCGGCGGGGCGTGCCTCCCTCGGGCAAACCCGTTTTTCAAGCTTGAAAAACGGGCTCGTCCTCGCCAGCTGTCCCTCGTGAAGCACGCCCCGTCGTCCCCGTTTCCGGTTTTAAAAACAAGTGTTCCCGGCTCGCTTCGTTATTAGTAGCGCACAGGGCTGAGTGGTGGTAGGGTGGCGGAAGACCAGACGGTTGTGTTCTGGCAAGCATGACAGGAGAACCAACATGGAATTGTCGAAGCGCCACGACCTCATCACGGCTTTTTTCGTGCACACAATGAGGCAGGAACTCAAAGAGAATAAAGACGCTTTCAGGGCAATGAGAGAATTTACGGAGCTTCTCGAAGACGATCTCGAATGTGACGAATGGGCAACACCAGAGGAGATTCTCGAAGCGATCGGGATCGTTATCTCAGGCGAAGTTCGACCCTCCGCGTTCATGTACAACGCCATTGTACGGGCGATCTCCAAGAGTGACCCCGTTGCCCCCGTTGCGGAAGCTATCAGCGGAATTCTCGAACTCACCTCCGACCTGGGCGTCGCATTCGAAACGAAGAACGAAGAATATCGCCAGCTCGTCGCGGCGATATATGACGACGCGGAGATGTTGCGCAAGAAGACTGTTTCTAGTTAACAACACGAGCAGCGATGCGAGGCCGTCCTTAGGAGGGGCGGTCTTTTCTTTTTCTTTGCGTGGCTTCACCCTATCTCAATGAACATTCGCTACAGTTAGGAGCATATGAAAACCACAACGAAGGCGACTCTCGGCGCAGCGGCTGCGACTGGAGCAGCGATGGCGGCCGCATATTATTTGTACGGCTCTGAAAATGCGACGGAACATCGTCGTAAGTTAAAACAGTGGGCGCACAATGCCGAGCGCGAGATTATTCGCGAAGCGAAGAAGCTCAAAAACAAGGCGCTTACCGATCAAAACGTCCGTGCGCTCATTACCGAAGCTGCGGCTCGATATAAGCTAACAAAAGAGTTGGATTCCAAAGAAGTTCGTGACTTTATTGCGGGCATGCAGAAACGCTGGACGGCCGTCCGAAAAACGCTCACAAGCGTAGGAGTGAAGCCTGCACGTGGCAAACAGCGAAAAGTACGAGCGACGAAAGCTACGCGTTCGTAACCGAATGCATTGAGACGGAAATCGGTGACGGCTGCAGACGAGCCGGCACCGTTTCTGGTACAAGGATCGGTTGCGCTGTGATCGGCGTACC
>JBAQPT010000059.1:0-7548 GCA_049306055.1 Minisyncoccia bacterium
GCCTAAACGACCGTTCGCTCAGTGGTTCCGATCCATTGAAACGAACGTCATATTTTCGGATACGGTTTCCAGTTCACTCCGGCTGAAAACTTAAAGAAAGAGAGTCCGAGATCCAACTATGTTGCGCATTCTTTAGGTTGGATTTCTAAACAAAATTGAATGCCCTACGCCTTGTAGATTCGTATTTGTGTTTCTTCCTACACGCGAGTTCGATTCTCGCCATCTCCATGAATAATGACAAAAACCGCCCCTTCGGGCGGTTTTTGTGCACAAAAAAAGAACCTTGACAAATAAAAGCATCGTGGGAGTGTTCACGCAGAACCAGGAGAGGATCCTTAAATGCCTATCAACACGAAGCAGTTCGCCAACATATCGTCGCGCTCAGACCTAGATATCGCAATGCTCGACGAGCCGCCATTGGGTCATTTGCAGGCTATTATCTTGAAGACGCTTGCCGACCTCGGAGATGAAGCGTGCGGCTACAAAGTAGTGGAAAAATTGATACGAAAAACACGAGTGTCAATCGATGCCTCGCAAATATACGCGAGTATTCGGAAATTCAGAACGAGAAGATTCGTTTCAAGACCTATCAAGCGAAAATCCGGAGAGGGCGGTCCCCCTCTCAAAATATATCGGATAACGCCTGCAGGCCGGACTGCATTGACAGTGACTGCGGAACATTACCGAGCGGTGCTTTCGTACCTTGAAGAGCTGCACGAGGATTAAATCAGAGCCCTCTATACAAAATGGCCGCGGAATTCCCTCCGCGGCCACTCTTTTTTATCATTCTTACATCTCCACCCCAACTGTCACGCTCGTTTTTCCTTGCCCATCGTCTGCTGCGTAAACACCAAAGGTGCGTGTGTCTTTTGTTGCGGAGAGGACTGTCATGCCCGCCATGACGCTTGTCGCCTGCACGTCCCATCCTTCTGCGCGAAGACGGGAGTTGTAATACTCAATGACGCTTTGTGCTGATGCGCTTGTTGAATACACCATTGCTGATCCCGCTGCGCCTGTCGCAGGATTCGAGGTGCCCGAGTAGAGAATTTCCGCGCCCGTGTACGGCTGCGGCGCGTCGGATGGCCAGTTGTCCGGAAGACCTGCGCCCGCGCCGACGGTGACGCTCCCCTCCTCGTTCGTGTAGGTCGTCGTACCATCGATGTTTTGGTCGACATCAACGCCTGGCGTGAAATATGCGGAGCCAAAACCGGTGCCGCGGCCAAAGCCCGTCACAACTGAACCAATAATTAAAAGGAGCACAATACCGCCGCCGATCAAAAGCCACTTTTTAGTGGATGACGGCTGCGCTGCAGGAGTAGTTTCGTCCATATACAACTATTAACGGATAGTAAGCGCAGTCTCGCACACGTTTCTTCATGTCGCAAATTGTGCTTTCATGCGTCAATGAGTGATATGCAGGAAGAATTCTGGTGGAAAAACGCGAAAATCTACGAGCTGTACGTCGACAAGTTCGCGGGCAATTTCAAAAACCTATCCCAACGGCTCGATTATTTCACCAAACTCGGTATCAACACGCTGCATATTTTGCCGCATTACCCCTCCCCCATGCAGGATGGCGGCTACGACGTGATGGATTATCTGAATGTGCGGCCGGAATTGGGAACGCTGGAAGACTTCGACGCATTTGTAAAAGAAGCAAAGACCCGTGGCATCCGCATCATCGTCGACATGGTGCTCAATCACGTTTCTGAACATCATCCGTGGTTTATCGACGCGCGCATGTCGCGCGAGAGCACGAAACGCGACTGGTTTCTCTGGAGCGTAACCGGTGCCGAACTCGCGACCGCATGGAACGCGCCGTCCGGTTTCAAGGAATCAAACTGGATTCGCAACGAGCCGACGAACGATTACTACTACGCGACATTTTATCCATCACAGCCGGATTTAAATTGGGATAACAGTGAAGTGTTCGACGCAATGATGGCGAACATGGATTTTTGGGCCGATCGCGGCGTCGACGGCTTTCGCCTCGACGCGGCACTTGCCTTGGTGAAGCGCGATATTGAGGATTCGCGCGGCATTGCCGAAACGCACGAACTTATCAAACGCATCCGCACGCACCTCGACGAGAAATACGGAGGCCGCATCGCGCTCATCGCCGAGGCGCATCAGGAAGTCGGACGCCTCAAGCAATTTTTTGGCTACGGTGACGAATGTCACTTGGTCTACCATTTCCCGATGATGGAAGCGATGTTCCTCGCGCTCATGCTCGGCGAGACGGAGCGCGTTCGCGAGCTCGAGGCACTCTCGCGCAGCATTCCTGAAAACTGCGCGTGGGTGAATTTTTTGCGTAATCACGATGAGATCTCACTCGCGACGCTGCCACTTGTCCGCCGCACGACGCTGATCTCACTCTTGGACCCGAAACGGGAATATCTCTTTAACAACGCCCGCGTGACGGCTGTGCGTCTCGCGAACATCTTTGAGAACGAGCCGGAGCGTGCGCGCGAAGCGTTCAAGCTGCTCTACTCCCTCCCCGGCGCGAATGTGCTGTATTACGGCGAGGAAATCGGTATGCGGAACCTTCCGCGCGATCCGGACGTCGCGGACACCCGCATCTTTGTCCGAGGGCCATTCGACTGGGCAGAAGCCGAGCGCGCGGCAGAGGATCCGGCGTCGCTTTTCCAATACATTGCGCAATTAACCCGGGGAAAAACCGAAGCCACCCCGTGAGTATCCCCAGCTCATCAGCGCTTCATGAGCCGCAAGTGATAGTAGAGTAGTAGGAGGGAAAAACCGGGGGATATTCACATTAAAGAGCTTTATTATGCTTCAACGAGCATGTGCATCTCTTAGTTTGCTTTCATTATTAGCCGTCAGCTTCGGCTTGCCGGGAAATGCCGCGGCACTTCGCACTCCGGTGGGAGTTCGACTTGAGGCACGTGCGCAAGTGCGCGTCACGCCTCCTGCTCCGACACCAACGCCGGAGCCTACTCCAGAGCCGACACCGGAGCCTGTACCGACGCCAACGCCGGAACCAGAACCAACTCCGACGCCCGAGCCGGAGCCAACACCGATTCCAGAACCTGAGCCGCAGCCGGAACCGACTCCAGAGCCGGAGCCTACTCCGATTCCTGAACCAGAACCGACTCCGACACCGACCGGTGCGTTTGTTTCCTTTAACTTCGACGACGGATGGGACAGCGGCTACCAGAATGGTCTTCCGGTCTTCGACGAGTTGAATATCGACACGACGTACTACATGACGACGCAGCACCTGCAGTTCCCTGGCTTCGTTACTTCGGAAGAATTGCTGGATGTGCAGGCGCGCGGCCATGAAATCGGTAACCACACCTACTCGCACGCAAATCTCACGCAGCTTTCGGATAGCGCTGCGCAGGATGAGATCGAACGCGCGCACGCAGATTTGGTTGCGCTCGGCATTGCTCCGACGACGTACGCGCACACATTTGGCGCGACGAACGAGGAGATCAATGGGTTCGTGCAAGAAACGGGCTATGTCGGCGCTCGCGGCACCGACAATGGCTACGTCGATCAGAATTCCGACCGCTATCAATTGCCGAGCTGGGATATTGCCGGTATGGATTTTGCGGAAGTAAAAGCGATCATCGACGGCGCTGTAGCGCAGAAGAAATGGGTCATCCTCATCATCCACCAGGTTGATGTCGCGGGAGATCCAGAAAGCATTTCTTCGGAAACGCTTCGCGACATCGCGGAATACGTGCAGGAACAAAATGTTGAAGTTGTCACCAATGCCGAGGGCATGGCGATGATGCAAAACATCGACTAACGATTCTGAGCGGCAAAAAGAATGGCCCCGGCATTTGCTGCCGGGGCTTTTCGCATCAATCGAAGTCTGCGTGCCGCACTATTGCTTGACCCATCGCGCTCCGTACATGGAGAGTTTGCCGAATTTGCCGTCTCTGGGATCGGGAAAATCTGCCGTATCAAGAACGCACTCACGTCGCTCGAGATCGGTCGGTGACACCGGCATGAGTACGGCCGATCCAGGGGAAAAGAGATTTCCCTCATAGCTGCAATGTGCACGATACTTCCAAAACTCCCCGTCAATAGGCGGCGGTTCATTCCCCTGCTGTGCGAATGCAGCGGTCGCGGCCACGAACGCAAGTGCGGCAGCCAAAGCTATACACTTCATTCTTTTTACTCCGTGTTGCAAGTGCCGGACATCGGCAGCCTGCATACAAACATACGAGCAATGAGGAATCAATGAGCACTCGCCTCAACGCACTTCGCCGAGCATCGGGATCGCGAGACGACGGCGAACCGTTTCGCCTTTGAAAAGGTCGCGAGTGCGCTCTGGCAAATCACCGCGCTCTCCCAAGTGCGCGCCGAACTTCATCGCAGTGAAGCTTGAGCCCAAAAAAACGGCATGCTTGCCGTAGCGCTCACTGATTGCGTCCACGCTCTCGAAAACAAGTCTCAAACCCTCCGATTCTTGTACTTTTCCAAAAAGATCAAGCTGCGCTCCCCCGCTTCGGGTAAGTCGTGCAAGCGTGATACCGCTCGCACGATACTGCTCACCCTTTTTGAAGACTTGTGGAAAGAATTTTGCGATCTCACGTAAAATGTCCTGCGGAACATTGGTCGCGTACGGCAGTTTTATTTCAAAACCCTGATATTTGAAATCCTGTGTTTTCAGGAAGAAAAAGACATGCGGCGAGACAAGGTCCCATCTCCGCGCTTTGATGCAGGCGTTTTCAACGTTTTTGGAAAGCTGAGAAAAAACGAATTTCTCATCCCGCGACGGCGGCGTAAATGTTTTTGTCTTTTGGATGGACTGATAGCTCGTTTTCTTTTCGGTTCCCAGTTCGTACATGACGTTGCCGCGAAGTTCATGCCAGATTTCATAATATGGCTTCGAGACAGTATTTTTCACCCATGGTTCTTCTTTTTTAACAAAATCGAGTGCGGTGTAGACGCCGAATTTCGTAAGATACGCGGCGGTATTCGGCCCGATGCCCCAGACATTCCCCACTGGCAGCTTCGCAAGAAATTTTTCAGCTTCGTTGAGTGGGATTGTAGTGAGTCCATCGGGTTTTCGCCATTTCGAGCCGATCTTCGCAAGAACTTTGGTGCACGAAAGTCCGACGGAAAACGTCATGCCAAGCTCGACCCGCAATTCCTCTCGAATGGCGTGTGCCATGTCGCGATAGTTCATTCTGTTCACTCGCCGCATGCCGGTGATGTCGGCAAAACATTCATCGATCGAATACTCTTCGACCATCGGCGTGTAGCGGCGTACGATCTCGTACATGCGTTCTGAAAAGATGGAGTACGTTTCATAATCGCTCGGCAACACGATTGCGTCTGGACACATCTTGAGCGCGTCGCTGAGCTTAACCCCACGAATGACACCGCGCGCTTTTGCTTCGTAGGTGCAGGCAGAAACAATCCCGCGCTCTTTTCCCGTGATAACTGGCTTCCCGCGCAACGCAGGATTCTTAGCAACCTCGACCGCGGCAAAGAACGAGTCGCCATCCACGTGCACGATGGCACGTGGGAAGGAGTAGCTCCTACCCCACGTCATACCCATGTCCGCTTTTTATTCTTTTCTTCCTTTTCTCTAAACGCAGTTTCGAGGTCTATTGCGTATCTGTTTGCAATGGCTGCAACAAAGTTAAGGATGTCGGCTAATTCATCTGCAACTTCGGAGACTGTGGAATCTTTGGCAATGGTTATTTTTTCCCGCTTCCTGATTGCTTTAAAAAGCTCGCCCACTTCTTCTCCGAGTTGTAGCGCGGTTTTTATTGGATCAAGATTGTTTTTCTCAAAACCGCGCTCCTTTTCAAGATCGACAACATATTTTTGAATGTCTGAAAGCGTCGGGTGTTCCCGCAAATGTAGTGTGCTTTTTGACATACTCAGCGCGGTTGAAGGATATAGACCGGAGAAAACGGTGATGGCACTGAGTACTCTGGACGGCGGGGTTGTACGGCGCGAACCTTTTTCGCGGGAACTGGTGCCGATGCGGCAAGAAGACGCACGATGGAGTTGTTGAGCGCGACAAATTCTCTGCCATTTGCTTCGCCAATCTTATGAACGAGACGAGAGGCCTTCAGTGTGCGCATCTGCGAGAGCGCCGACACTTTCTTCCCGTTTTTGAGACGCGGGACGTACAGTACTTTGCCGTTCACTTTTGTTTTCGTGAGAAGGAGGCCCCAGAACATGCCGTCGCTCGCCTTTCGGTAAATAAGAACCGGTCGGGTCGAGACACGTTTCGTGACGGGATCGGTGTGCTGATAGGTCCAGACTTCGCGTGAACGATAAAATGGTTCAACGTTTAATTCTTCTTTGGTGAACCACGAGAGGATTTTTTTCATCATAAACAAATTGCTTCATTTGGCTAATACTTTCGGACGACACCGGTAACAACTGCCTCAACTTTGAACGATTCGGTCGGATGAATGTCGGGATACTTATCATTTGCCGCCTCCAGGTAATAATCGTTCCCTTTTTTACGGAGATACTTCATCGTGTAGTCGCCGTCCACCATCGCGATCACGATCTCCCCTACTTTGTAATTGGCTTTTCGCTCGGCGATGACCATGTCCCCCTCGCGAATGCCCGCATCGATCATTGAATCTCCTTTCACGCGCAGAATGTAGCTTGATTCTTTGTTGGGTGTGAGGAATTCGTCGAAGTCCATCACATCGAGCATTTCCTCTTCTGCCGCCGAAGGAAAGCCTGCTTCTACGAGACCAAGGAGCCTAATCCCGCCACCGAGAAGATCGGGAGTGAGTCGACCGTTTCGGTCTTTGCGGACGAGGCCGTCGTCGACAAACTTTTGAATGAGCTTGAAGACAGCGTTCTTGGATCTAAAACCCGTGAACGCCATGATCTCTTTGTAACCGGGAAGCCGCTTGTGCTTTCGATAAAACGCTGCAAGTGCACTTTTATATGTGTCATAGGACATAGGCGCTAATGGGTAAATTTGATATAGGTACAGTATAGTGAACTATGGTTCACCTCGTCAAGTGGGGGCAATTGTGGATAACTTCCCCTGCGTAATCCCCATGCACGGAATATTTAAAGCGGCGCTGGGCTACAATGACGCCATGAGCGACCGAGAATTTTGGTTCATATCAATTCTCACTGTGGGCGGATTGCTCCTCGCCGTATTGGGAGTCTACGCCGGCCTCCGATTCCTTGAGAATCGCTACCATGGTGGTATAGAAAAAGGCAGAAGATTGTTTGCTACGTACAGCGTGCCGATTCTTTTAGTCTTGCTGTTCGGGTCAAGTTTTTATCACCAAAAAATGGGCTATGTATGCAACGAGGCAGGACACAACACAGCGGGCTGGACGTGCGACGTTAGTTGGCTGCTAATACCACTGCTTATTATTTCAATAAGCATTAGCTCTTGGTACTGGGCAGTGTATCGAAATAAAATCGATCCATTGGATAGAGCGTCACGAGTGCGGTAGGGTTTCTAATTGCAATAACAAAACAGGCGGCTTTCGGCCGCCCATTTTGCTCCGAAGTCAGATTACTGTGCTTGCGGTGCCTGATTGGTATTTCCCCCACCTTCGTTGTTCTGGTTTTGCG
>JBAQPT010000060.1:0-3151 GCA_049306055.1 Minisyncoccia bacterium
CAAAGAAAGGCCGCTCGTTACATTTCTTTGCCGCAATTCCGCCGCGAGGCGGGAAATTTCAGGGCCGCCCGGATAGGGAAGACCAAGAAGCCGGGCGACTTTGTCGAACGCTTCACCGACAGCGTCATCGCGCGTTTGACCGATTATTTGATAGTGCATGAATTCGCGAGAGAGCACCAATTCTGTATGTCCGCCGGAAATCAATAAAGAGAGAAGTGGAAATTTAAATGCATTGATACTTGATACTTGATTATTGATACTTTCCTCGCATGCGGCGAGGACGACGTGTCCTTCCATATGATTCACCGGCACGAGCGGCACTTGCCACGCATGTGCAAGCGCTTTAGCGAAATTGATGCCGACCCAAAGCGTTGGCTCGAGCCCTGGTCCGTGTGTCACCGCGATCGCGTCGATGTGCGGCCGTTCATGATTTTTCAAAAATTCTTTCAAAAGTGCAGCAAGTTCTGTTTCGCGGGTAAGAATGTGCTCAATATCAGAGGGGCTTGATCCGGGGCGCAGCATACCGGCCTGCTCGAGGGCAGAATGGAGGAGTGGGACGAGGTTTTGTTGATGCTCACGCACAGCAAGGCTCGGGAAAATACCGCCGTAACGTGTATGCGTTGCGGTTTGAGTTGCGAGCGCATTGCCAAGCACCTTAAATGAAAAATCCTTACCAAAATTACCGGATCCCTCAATGAGAGAGACGCCGGTTTCGTCGGCAGATGTTTCTATGCCCAAGATACGCATTGCCGCATGTAAGCATTCGTTGTATGGTTGGTCAAATGAAGGGCACTCAAGAACGAGGACGCCGAACGGTGTTCGGTGTGTATGCGGCTCATGCGCTGCGGTATCGTTGGTTACTTTTTGGCATCATTGTAATGAATATCACGATGGCCTGCGCAGCCCTCGCTGCTCCCGTGTACCTGCGTACGTTCATCAATACCCTTGCGATGGGCGATACGAGTGACGTGGTTGTATCCTCGCTGCTCGCCACTCTTGCTATTATCATCAGTTTTTGGGTTCTTGATTGGCTTGCCCATCGCGTCCAATACGTTTTGACGATGTATCTCGAGGTCGGCGTCATGACCGACTTGTATCATTCTTCGTTTAAATATTTACTCGGCCACTCATACAATTTCTTTATCTCACGTTTTGCCGGGACGCTTACGCATAAAGTAACGAAATTTGCGCGAGCATTTGAATTGTTGTTCGACGGTGTCACCAATCAGTTTTTCCCCACGACGATTTTTACCGTGGGAGCGATCATAGTGGTGACTGTGCATAACAAAACGCTTGGTTTGATTCTTGGAGTGTGGGTTGTGTGTTTTCTCATTTTCCAAATCTACGTTTCGCGATTACGACAACCGGTGCGCATCGAGCGTTCGGAAGCAGATTCACGCGTAACGGGCAATCTCGCGGATGCAATCTCAAATCAAACCACCATTGTCTTGTTTTCAGGCGCGCGATTCGAAGCGACTCGTTTCGCCCGGACCGTTGCCGTATGGGCCAATGCGCTCTATCGTACATGGATTGCCGATTCATGGATCTGGAGCGGTATCGGGCTGTTTATTCTCGTGATTCAAGCAGCTTTGTTTTATGGCGGCATAGTTTTTTGGCAAAAAGGTCTCTTTACGATCGGAGATTTTGTTTTAATACAGTCGTACTTACTTTCCACGTTTCGAAGCATGGAACAGATGAACCGGGATCTGCGAAAGATGGGTGACGCGTACAGTGACGCGGTCGAAATGGTAGAGATTCTTGATGAGGTCCACGAGATCCGCGACGCTGCGCATGCCGAGCCGCTCGCTGTCGCGGAGGGCGTCGTGGAGTTCAAAGATGTTGATTTTCATTTCCAGGAAGAGCGCGGCGTCTTTGCCAATTTCAACATGTGCGTGCAAGGTGGTGAGAAAGTGGCGCTTATCGGTCCGTCGGGCGCGGGGAAATCCACCATCACGAAGCTGATCTTGCGACTTTTCGACGTTAAAAAAGGGGCAATTCTCATCGACGAAGAAGACGTGCGCGATGTCACGCAAGAAAGCTTGCGAAATGCAATCGGCTTCGTCCCACAGGAGCCGATTCTTTTCCATCGCACCTTGATGGAAAATATCCGTTATGGACGTCGCGATGCGACGGATGCAGAAGTACTCGAAGCCGCGAAGCAGGCATATTGTCACGAATTTATTTCTCGATTGCCACTTGGATATGATACCTATGTAGGCGAACGTGGTGTGAAGCTTTCGGGCGGTGAGCGCCAACGAGTAGCAATTGCACGGGCAATTTTGAAAAATGCGCCGATCCTCGTCTTAGACGAAGCGACTTCAAGCCTAGATTCTGAGTCAGAGGTATTTATCCAACGGGCGCTTGCCAATTTGATGCATGGGAAAACGGTAATCGTTATTGCTCACCGTCTCTCAACGATCATGAAAATGGACCGCATTATTGCGCTCGACGACGGCGCTGTTGTGGAAGAAGGGACACATCAAGAGCTGCTCGCGAAGCGCGGGTTGTATGCAAAACTCTGGAGTCACCAAGCGGGCGGCTTTCTTCAAGACGAAGCATAACTTTTTTGCGCGCGGGGTATCGAATGATTGCCGTTCGAGAGCTGTCGAAATCGCATCCGGAGCGCATAACGCTGTGGTATCGTAGGTCAAATGAGGACTTCGACGCAACATAATCCTTCTCCGCATGCGGAGGATTTTCCGCCGTCCAAAAACCCGCTGGAATTTTTCTGGTACACATCGCGGCCACATCGTGTTTCGATGATTGCGGCGATTGTTGCAGTTTCTACGGCGGCAGTTCTTGGCACATTTCTTCCGTATACCTTCAAAATGCTTGTCGATGCCACGATCGCGCTCATGCAAGGGAGTACCTATGCGGGGCTGATGTGGGCGGCAATTGCGTATATTTCGATTTCGAGCGTACGCGAGCTTATATGGCGCGTCTCGGGATTTGCCGGTGCGTACTGGGCGACCGGCGTACGCGCAACTGCACGCGACAGGCTTTCGGCATATCTCACGCTGCACAGTCGCGACTATTTCTCTAATCGTTTCGCAGGGGCACTCGCAAACAAAATAAGTCATGCAGCGACCGGCATGCGCGATTTCGTGCAGATGCTTCTCTGGCAGTTTTTGAGCATGGGTATCGCCTTTAT
>JBAQPT010000061.1:0-5340 GCA_049306055.1 Minisyncoccia bacterium
ATCTCGATCTGTGGATGGTCACCGACCGGCGCATCATCAGCGTCGATCAAACCGGACTCTTTCGCCGCAAAGTCACCTCACTCGCGCTTGAAAGCATTCAAGAAATCACGGTAAAGAGCGAAAATCCGCTTGAGGCGCTTTTCCACTACGGGACGATTGAAATAGAAACGGCCGGGCCTGACGACGAAGACTCGCGCATGGAAGGCATTCCGAATCCCGAACACATGCGCAACGTCATCATCGAGCGCGTGAGTGGTTTTCGGAAACAAGTCGAAAACGTCGCCGATCAAGCCGCACTCTACCGCACCGTTTCGCACGAAGTGAAAAATTATCTCGCAAAAGATGCCGCCGCGCTCGCTGAAATCGCGGAAGGAGAATACGACGCGCGTCCAGGCAAAGTAAAATCCGTGGCGACTGAGGCTCTCTCAGAAACACGCAAAGGCGTGAAGATGGTGATGGACATTCTTGACTCGTCGCGTGAAGGTAAAGGCATCGCGCTCGACGCAAAACAATTCGACCTCAGTGCAACGGTGCGAGAACTCGCGCGCGAACACGAAGTCGCCGCGCGCCAAAAAGGTCTTGCGTTTACCGTGACGGCGCCGAACCCCACAATCGTCCTCGGCGACGCAGAAAAATTGGGCCGCCTCGTCATCAAAAACCTTCTCGACAATGCCATCAACTACACGCCCGGCGGCGCAGTTCAAATCGCGCTTACGAATGATTCCGGCGTCGTTCGCCTCGCGGTCACCGATACCGGCGTCGGCCTCTCGCCTTCCGACATGGAAAATCTTTTCACCCCGGGCGGCAAGGGCGAAAGTTCGAGCGAAACAAATCCTCTCTCAACCGGCTACGGCCTTTCGATCGCGCGGCAGGTCGTCGAAGCACATGGCGGCCGCATCCATGCCGAATCCGACGGTACCGGCAAAGGCTCCACCTTTATTGTGGAATTACCCGCGGCGTAATACAGTGTCGCTATGAAAGACAAAAAACTCTCAACCGATCCGTACAAAGGCGTCCGCGATTTCTACCCCGAAGACCAATTCATCCAACGCCACATCACGAGCGAGATGGGCCACGCATGCGAACAATTTGGCTACGAAGAATACAGCGCGTCGGTTCTCGAGCCCGCAGAATTGTACCGATCAAAATCCTCGGAAGAAATCGTCAACCAGCAAACATACACGTTCATCGACCGTGGCGAACGCGAAGTCACGCTTCGCCCGGAAATGACGCCAACGCTCGCGCGCATGATCGCCGGAAAATCGCGCGAAATCCCGATGCCGGCGCGTTGGTACACGGTGGCAAATGTTTTCCGTTACGAACGCCCCCAAAAAGGCCGTCTTCGCGAACACTGGCAGCTCAATGCCGACCTTGTCGGCGTGAATTCGATCGAGGCCGATGCGGAAATCATCGCGCTTGCGCACGCGGTCATGATGCATCTTGGTGCTGATGAGCGAATGTTCGAAATTCGCGTCAGTGATCGTCGCCTTCTCGACGCAGCGTACGACGAAGTTGGCATTGCCGCGGAAGAGCGCGCATCAGTGACCCGCCTCCTCGACGCCCGCGACAAGCTTGAAGACTTCGACGCGAAGCTCGAAGAAATTGTCGGCGATTCTGCAAAAAAACTGATCGCACTTCTCGACAAAACAACCTCGACCGCGTACCTCGAAAAACTCCGTGCGCTTCTCGAAACCATGGGCGTCGGTAGTATGGTCGTCGATACTTCGATTACGCGCGGCTTCGACTACTACACCGGCATGGTCTTTGAGGTCTATGACACGTCGGGCGAAAACACCCGCAGCCTTTTCGGCGGCGGTCGCTACGACAATCTTGTCGGCATGTTCGGCGGCGATTCTATTCCGGCAGTCGGCTTTGGCATGGGCGATGTGACAGCGCGCGATTTTATGGAAACGCACAATCTCCTCCCACGCTACGCACCGATCACCGAACTCATGCTCTGCATTGTTGACGAAGCTGCGACAAGCCACGCGATCAAGCTCGCGCAAGATTTGCGCAAAGACGACGTCGCTGTCGCGGTCAATATTTCCGGCAAGAAAATCGGCGATCAAATCAAGCAAGCGGGCAAAATGAAAATTCCGTTTATCGTCGCCGTCGGCGAAAAGGAGCGCAACACCGGGCAGTACACGATCAAAAATCTCGCAACCGGACACGAACTCACTACATCGGCCGATCGCATCGCCGATCATTTGTTTAGTTCGATGGGGTAAGGTAGTCTTTCCGTAGGACATCACGGGAGATACCGATGAAAAGCTCAGTCGGAACTGTCACACTGGAAGAATTTTGGCGCTGGGTTGGCTACGCGGCTGGTCGAGGCGTTACGGGACCTAGTATCTGCGTTACAGAGGACTGCTGGCGGAGTTGGCTCACTCAGCAAAATCCTCCACCCAATGACCAACTTGCTTGGTATGTGCAAGTCATCCAAGGCAGCTTGAATCGTCGATGACTAGCGCGATCTGTCTAGGCCACCGCACGCGGTGGCCGCGTCTTTTCTTCATCTATTTTTCATGAATTCACGCTATGGTGGCTAAAGGAGTTCTCAAGTTTGGAGAGGATCATGGAAACCCGCGGACTACGGCTACGCCCGCATGAGCGGGAAAAGCTTGTCGCACTCGGCGCAATCGTTGCCGAACTGCACGACCAGATGCGATTTCTATATCACTACGTGAAAGCCGACGGCACCGTCTGCGCACGAGAAGTACTGAAAGCAGGCAAAAAGCAGCTCGAATTCTGCTGATCCGATCACCGACTGACCCCCAACGCGGCCAGCCTAGCTGGCCATTTTCTTGATCTGGTATACTCTCGCGATGCGCGTTGTTACTTTTGATATTGAAACCTACGGCGACTTTGGCGCGGGCGCAAAAGCGTACGACAACATGGAGCTCACGATTTGCTGCATCCATGATTCCGAAACCGACACCTACGACTCTTTTTTGAAAGAAGATTTGCCGCGGCTCTGGAAAATTCTCGAGTCGACCGATCTGCTCGTCGGCTTCAACAGCGACCATTTCGATATTCCTATTTTGAACAAATACTACCCCGGCGACCTGACGAAAATCCGCTCGCTCGATCTTTTGAAAGAAATTTCGGAAAAACTCGGCCGCCGCGTTCGACTCGACGCGATAGCGGAAGGCACGCTTGGCACGAAAAAAATCGCGAGCGGCCTTGAAGCGATGCGCTGGTGGCGCGAAGGCAACATCAAAAAGCTTCGCGAATACTGCCTCAAAGATGTCGAGATCACGAAAAAGGTCCTCGATTACGCACTCGCCAACAAATCGCTCAAATTTAAAGAACTCGGTATCAAAAAAGAAGTCGCGCTCGATACTTCAAAATGGCTCCAAGCTCCCGCTGCCCAAAGCGCTACTTTGACGAAGACGTTGGGATTCTAGCTTGCATTAGGGTTGAATGTGTTGCAAAATACCCTCGCAACGAAGTGTAGGAGCACGAAATGCACCCTTTGATAGCCCTTACGAGCGTAAAGACGGCCGGGGTCACTGACGAGCTGGGCTTCTTGCTTTTTGTGATCCCCATCGCTCTTTTCCTGTTTCTTGTCCTCTTGCTCTTTCGCATCTTGAAACCTCCGCGATTCTGAAAATCGCAATACAAGAGGCCACGCAAATACCCCCGCGCCACCTCGGCGCGGGTCTTCATTTTTCATTGACACGTCATGATAAAAGCCGCAGAGTATGGTGGGGTTGATCACACAAACGTACGTGAGTAGCGTGACATGGCCGAAGCAGCAATGCCTTGCGAACTTGGAGCACTAAGAAGCGCACTAAATCAATTGAGTGCTTCCGAAAGAGCTCGACGACTTGCCGAAATCGAACAGGACCTTAAAACTGCAGGCGACGAACGCAGCATACACCTGTTGCATAAGGTTTCTGAACTTCGCCAGTATTTCGCGGACAAACAGCACTGATCGCGGAGTAAGCGAAATATCGCTGATACAGGCGGGCCTACACCAGCGGCCCGCCTTCTCTTTTTCCCTATTGCACTCCCATGATTCTTGATATACTTCCCCTGTCTTACTAAAACCTAACACCTATTCCCTAACCCCTGTCTTATGGAAACCCTCCAGAAATTAGCCGTTCCGATCGCAATCATCATTGCGGGCGGCATGATTGCCGTCTCGCTCTATCTCGTTAACTCGCGTCCTGCAGCCGCAAATAACGGCACGCAGCCAACGGTTGCGGAAGAAATCCGCGGCGTTCAAGACGACGATCACATCAAAGGCAATCCAAATGCAAAAATTGTCATCGTTGAATATTCGGACACCGAATGCCCATTCTGCAAACGCTTCCACGAGACGATGCAGCAAGTCATCCAACAATACGGCGCTGCGGGCGATGTTGCCTGGGTCTACCGTCACTTCCCAATTCCGAGCCTCCATCCGAAAGCACCAAAGCAGGCCGAAGCGCTTGAATGTGCTGCGGAGCAAGGTGGAAATGAAATGTTCTGGAAGTTCACGGACATGGTCTACGAACGCACCAACGCGAACAACTCGCTCGATATTGGTGTGCACAATACTCCTGCGACACCGCCAAACGGTCCGGACGGCAAGCCGTACTACACGCAAAAAGCACCGCGTTCAACGACCGATGCAGGACAGCTCTCCGACATGGCGAAAGAACTCGGACTCGATGTCGCTAAATTCGAAGACTGCTTGAAGACGGGCAAATACGCTTCGCGCGTAACGACCGATTCAAACGAAGTCGTCGCGGCAGGCGGCGGCGGAACTCCGCACTCGATCATGATTGTCGATGGTGAACAAATCCCGCTCGAAGGCGCGCAGCCGTTTGAAATGGTGAAGCAGCTCATCGATTCGACGCTCTAGTTAAAAAAGAGAAAAGGTTTCGGCGCGGCTACCAGGGAGCCGCGCCTTCGCGTTACGTTCGATCCTACAATTTAGCCATTGACTGGTAGAGCCACACCGCGACGAGCGCGATTATTAAATGTACGCTGCCGACTGCGACCGCCACCAGGCCAATTTCGCGGAATAATGTGCTACTGCGCTCCCAACCGTCAACCCAGAGCACTCCACCAAAGGTGACAACCACTGCGCAAAGCACCGCAACCGCCTTCGCAATGTTCGTGTTTTTCTCGTACTCACCCGGCATCATTCCCAACCTTGGAAGACGCCAAGCGAAACCCGTACGTTGCCTGTGTCCTTTAAACAGAACTGGTTCCATGGTGTCCTCCACCAAACATCAAGCGCTGCATCTCCCTTCACGATACCACAACGCCTACAACGTAAAACACGACGGCGCGACCAGAGGCCGCGCCGTTTTTGCCCCCACGCCTTCAGGAAGAGGCATACCGCTT
>JBAQPT010000062.1:0-3888 GCA_049306055.1 Minisyncoccia bacterium
CAAAAGTCCGAAGAGAAGTACAAATGCTGGCTGTGTGCTTCCGATTGCTTTTGCGACAGAAACTGGAATGAGGAATACTGCGTAATAGCTCGCCATGTTTCCTGTCCAGCCGAGGAATTCGTTGAATATGTACGCAGATCCAAATTGCGGAATTCTTCGAATAGCAGCGCTAAGCTCTCGCAAATTTGCTGGAATAAGGACAAGAATAAATGCGATGGCGAATTCAAAGACGCTTACCCACGTCACACCGCTTCCCCAACTCACTCCTTGTTCAAAAAGGTGTTTGAACAGCACTGCTTGCACCGCGAGAATTGCGGTCACAAAAAACATCAAGACGAGCGCAGGATTAAATCGTAAGCGACGCAAATCGAGTGTGAGAAAAGTGCTCGAAGCGATGATAAGTGCAAGACCCGTGTATTGAAGTGGTCGTAGGACTTCACCGATCAGAAAATACGCGAAGATCGGCACGAAAAGACGTCCAAGAGAAAAAAGCGCGGCAACAACGGACGTATCCGCTTTCCGCAGCGACCAATAGTATGGGTACATATACAGCACTTCAATCGCGGCAATGCAAAACGCGATGAATAAAAGATCAACTGGAAGCCACGCTGGATAGTCGAGATAGAAAATAATCGGCAGCAGCACGATTCCTGTACAGCTCGAAAGAAACACGAGTGGCGTGAGTCGTTTAAAAATGTTGTGAGAGAGGTAATCGTCATAAATATTCGAGAGCCCATGAAGGAACGGCGTCCCGAACGCAGATAAAACACCGATAAGATACTGCGGCATTAGGCAAGTATAACCCCTTCCAGTCAATGACCCTCCCCGCCCATAATCTTCATGAAGCATTCATCCGTAGTATTCTAAAGTTTGGGGAGAGTAGTTCGGTTTACCCACATAATCATACACACTATGAAAATTCTCATTGTCGAAGACGAGAAAAAATTAGCAGATGCGCTCTCCAAAGGCCTGCAGCTCAAAGGCTACAGCGTCGACTCCGTGAGCGACGGCAAAAAAGCGCTCACGCGTATCTCGCTCCACAGGAACGACTACGACCTCATCATTCTCGATCTCATGCTCCCGTCGATGGATGGGCATGCCATCTGCAAACAAGCGCGCGAGATGGGCGTTACAACGCCGATTCTCATTCTCACTGCGCGCAGCGAAACGGAAAAGAAAGTTGACCTGCTTCTCTCCGGCGCCGACGACTATCTCGTCAAACCTTTCTCGTTTGAAGAACTCTCCGCGCGCGTGCACGCGCTTCTTCGCCGTCCGACCGAATCCGTTCCCGATGTTCTCTCCGTTGACGACATTACGCTCAATCCAGTCGATCGTACGGTTTCGCGCGGTGGTGAAGAAATTCCGCTCACGCTGAAAGAATTTGGTCTCCTTGAATACTTCATGCGGCATCCGAATCAAGTGATTAATCGCGAAGACTTACTCAGCCATTTATGGGACTTCAACTATGAATCGTTTAGCAATGTGGTGGACGTCCATGTCAAGAATCTTCGAAAGAAGCTTAGTGCGGGAGGAGATCCGGGGATACTGGAAACGATTCGCGGCATCGGCTACCGCCTACGCGGATAGATACCAGTACGACCCGTTCCTGCGCACGCAGGTTAACGTCGTTGGAATTCTCATTCTCTTTTCGGTGATGATCCTGCTCCTTGTGGGAGTACTCATCGACTACCTCTTCCACGACATGTCGCTTGCGATCATTACGCTCGTACGCGATCAATTGCTGACGGGCGTTACACCAGCAGGAAGTGATACCGAAGCACTGCTTGATGCCATCCGCGAAGAAAATCTCGCATCGATCGCGCTTATCACCGCCGCGATCACGGTTGCGTTTGGCTACCTACTTGCACGAGTTGCGCTGGGACCTACGCGTCAAGCACTCGCCTCGCAAAAACAATTCATCGGCAATATCGCGCACGAGCTGCGCACGCCGCTCTCGATCATCAAAACAAATATTGAGGTGCGCCTCATGGACCCGAACATCAGTGCGGAAGCAAAAACGCTACATCATAGCAACATCGACGAGCTTGACCGTCTCTCGCAGATCATCAACAACCTGCTTTCCCTTTCCGCATCAATCCGTCCAGAGCGCATGGAATTTAAAACGGTCGATATTGCGCATATCGCGGGCGAAGTTGTCGAAAAGCTCGCAGACCTTTCAGCACGGCGCAATCTCGATGTGACCGTGCGCAAAGGCTATGCGTGCTATGTATGGGGCAACACGGCCGCGCTTGAACAAATTCTCACCAACATCATCAAAAACGCGATCAACTATACGAGCCGCGGCGGCCACGTCGCGGTTACGGTCGAAGAAATTGGTAATGCGCGTGTCGAAATTATTGTGCAAGACACCGGAACGGGCATAGCACGCGAAGATTTATTCCACATTTTCGAGCCGTTCTATCGCGCGGACGAATCGCGTACGCGCAGCCGCGGCGGCTCGGGCCTTGGGCTCACGATTGTGTCCGAGCTCGTAAAATTGCATCGCGGTAAAATCACCGTGCGTAGCGCGGTCGGTCGCGGCACGACGGTTGTTATTTCCCTTCCCGCGTCCCCCTCACCTCATCCCGATCAATCCATCAAACGCCGCACAACTCTCGACGAAGTCGCCATCGACTTTTCGCACAGACGAATGTAAAAATGCCGGTTGCCCCGTTCGGGACAACCGGCCGCAATGCGTTACTGCATACCTGTGTGCGTAAAACTTGTCGCTACGACGTTGTGATCGAGAAACGTGACGCTAAGTTCACCGCATACGGTTTCGTCACTATTGTTCGACGAATCCTTGGTATGCCACGTCACCCTAACACGAACACCGGAGATCCGTTCGGGCGTAAATTCCACGGTTGCACGGTGGCAGCGTAAGAAGAGCCTTCTGATCACGTGCCAATCTTCGCCACCACAAGCAAGAAAACGATTAAGCTTGCCGTGAATTGACAGTCGTTCACCTAGGAACAGCACTTGTTCCAATTTGTTCACAAAACTAACGGCGTACTCTAGCGCCGGCGCTTCGGAACCCGTGTGGTCGAACTTGTACTGTACAGATGGGGCGTACCGTTTCGTGATGCTCTTTATCACCGTGATTTCTCCTTGATTGGAGGGCTCACTTCGGCCCAGTGCGATGTACCGACAAGCACATCTGGCCGCGTTATATAGATGAGTGTCGGATTTGTCAACTGGTGGCCGGACGGACTACAATGCAGTAATGAACGAACCTTCCTCGCGCAGCTATCTTCATTTTGCGATTATTGGAATCGCTATCATTCTCCTCGCGGCAGGTGGCGCGTATGCGCATTATGCGATTCTTGGCGAAGCAACGGCCGAGACGGCAACACTGGCAAACGAAATGGGACTGATGAAGGAACGCCTTGGGGCGACGGAGGCGGAGAACGAGCAATTGCGCTCTCTTCTTCAATCCGAAGCCGCAGAGAATGAAGAATTTGGACGACGCGTCGAAGAATTGACGAATACCGTCGGATATCTCGATAAGCTTTCAAAAACCGACCGCGAGCTTTTGCAAAAATATTCCTCGGTCTTCTTCCTGAGCGAAAACTTCACACCTGATCCGCTCGTACCTATTTCCGACGAATACCTCGCACGCAGCGGCTCGAATACACAGATCCACGGCGACGTGCGTCCGTTTCTCGAAAAAATGATGGATGATGCAAAAAACGCTGGTGTAAAACTTCTTGTTCTTTCAGCGTATCGCTCGTTCGGCACGCAAAGTTCTCTTAAGACAAGTTACAAAATCACCTACGGCGCAGGTACCGCTAACAAATTCTCCGCGGACCAAGGGTACTCCGAGCATCAACTCGGCTCGACCGTCGACTTCTCAACGCCGGAAAATCCGGAAAGTCTCCCTTCTTTCAA
>JBAQPT010000063.1:0-4225 GCA_049306055.1 Minisyncoccia bacterium
GTATATATCTCTGATTCCCGCTAAAATTTGTTCTCCTTCTTTTATTAGGTCGGCAGCTATTTCTTTAATGATGCTGTCTTCTTTCAATTTAGCTATTTGTTTCGTAATAGATTTGTTGCTCTCAATAAAATTTACGAAATCTGAAATTTTTCCGTAGAAGTCCTTTACACCCTGGCCGTTATCAAAATCGCCTTTTGCGGCCGTTTGTATTTCCTCATACAGTCTCTCAAGTTGTTGTGTGTCTTGCATAAGTTCAAAACATCATTAAGGGGGTTTGAATGTCCAGTAGACTCCTTGCGGCTAATTGAGTCAAGTACTCGAAAAGGAACGCTTTGCGTCCGTGATTGACTTGAGCCACAATAATTTTCGTCTCGCCAGACGAAAATTTTCCAGCCCCGGACTCGCGGTTCGGCGCGCTCGCCTCACATCGCTCCGTCTTCAAAAACCAACAAAGACGCTCCGAAGGGAGCGCCTCTGTGTCGTTTTTGACCCCACGGGGAATCGAACCCCGGTTACTTGCTTGAAAAGCAAATGTCCTAACCGTTAGACGATGGGGCCCCCTACCGGCCCCAATATAGCGCATTTGTTCGATTTTTTAAAGGGGCGCGTAGTTCGGCCCTTAGGGGCCGTGGTATGCTTACCCGTTCATGGAAAAATTCGAGAATCCACAAGGAAATCCTGATTTGCAGAAATATATTAAGCGCGTACAGCTTGAGAAAGAGCTTGATGACGCTATCAAAGGGTTCAAGAAGGAGGACAAAAAGAGACGTGCCAAATAGGCCTTTTTTTGCTAGTATCTCTCGACAAGGAGGCGTCGCATAGTTGGTCTAGTGCGCTTGTTTCGAAAACAAGTAAGGGGAAACCCTTCGTGAGTTCGAATCTCACCGCCTCCGCAATCAAACCTTGTATTTCTTCTTCATCGCCGCAACCGACTTCTTGATGATTGCTTTCAGTGTAGGTAAATGGATGTCCGACAGGTGATTTACATAAATACAGGACCCTCCGCTGATTTTGTGCTTGCCAAGTTTTTTCAAAAGCGGCGCCATGTCTTTGAAGCCAGGCATGACGTAAAATGTCATGTTTGCGGCGCGTGGTGAAAAGCCGGTCAACGGCCAGTCGCCCTCTTGCGTTGAGCGCTCGGATTTGTAGTGATACTGCCCGAAGCCGATGATGCTTTGCCCCCACATTTTCGGCTGCATGCCGGTAGCTTCTTTAAACAACTTCAAAGCCGTCTGCGCGTCCTTCCACCGTTCGGGATTCTTCACGGAAGCGACAAATTTCGCGACGCTCGCAGTTGTCTTCTTTGTCTTTAATTCAGTCATATGGGCATTGTAGCCCACCCTCGAGCACGGTACAATTTATCCTATATGGGCAAATTTCTTTTTGGCGTTGTCATGGCACTCCTGATCGCCGCCGGTTTGTATTTCTACATGGTAATTGGTACGGCGCAGGAAGAAGCGCCACAAGAACAGCAGGGTGCGTCACTTGATCTCCAAATCGACGAAAAGCGCATTCCACCAGGAGCCGTTATGGAAGACGGAACGCTTCCGGAGTAAGTATGTCGTTTTTTGAAATGATCGCAGCCGCTCTCTTTGCGATTGTATTCATTGTTCTCTTTTGATTTCGAGGTGTTCTATGGAACGCTATGACCGAACGAGCAAAAGAAGATGGAGGAGCGGCGGGGCCGTTCGTAACGCCGCGATACATGGCGTCACCGGAGGGACACAATGCGATGAAGAATGCGGCACGTTCAGCAATTGATGTGCGCGGAGAGCGGCGTGTAAAGTGGATTCTCGTACTCGGCGTTTTACTCCCACTCCTCGCAGGAACCGCGATTCTAGTTGTGACAAATCTTCGATAATTACGCCGTCGCGTCGTGCGGGACGGTCTCGTGGTGCACGAAGAGGTACAAATCTTCGAGCGCCTTCACGGCGTCGCCTGCGGCGATGTTGTTTTGGTGATACTTGCCGTCGGTGCAATCACCAGCAGCCCAAATACGCTCGTGTGAGGTTTTCTGCGTGTACGGATCGGCAATTACTTGGCCGACCTTGTTCTTTTTGACGATTTCGCCGAGCCATTCGGTATTCGGCACAAGTCCGATCTCCACGAAAATACCGCTCACCGCAAGATGCGTCTCTGGCCCGCCGTTTTCTTTGTACTTGAGGCCATTCACAAACTTCTCGCCCTCGACTTTCGTGATCTCCACATTGGTAACACCCTTAAATTTCGGATTTTTCAAAACCTTTTCAACCGTGAGCTCGTCTGCTCGATAATCAGTGCGCGCGAGCAAAGTGACGCTTTTGCAGTAGGCAAGAAGCTGCATCGCCGTTTCAAACGCCGCGTTTCCGCCGCCGATGACCGCGACATCCATGTCGGCAAAGAGCGGCCCATCGCACGAAGCGCAGTAGGTGAGGCCTTTCTGATCGAATTCTGCAGCGCCGGGCACTTCCAATTTGCGGCGGTTCGATCCCGCGGCGATGAGCAGCGTTTTCGCCTGAAATGTCGTCTCTCCGCTCGTTGCGATCTCAACACCGCCTTCGATGTTCTTGAGGCTCATAGCGCGGTGTGGCGAGCAAATTTCGAGCCATTCGCCCTTGTATTGCTCGACATGCGCGCGCAGTCTTTTTGCCAAATCGGCGCCCGAAATCGCGGTTTCGCCGATCCAATTCTGAATATCCGGCGAGACAGTGCTTTGTCCGCCCCAATCATCCGTTATTAAAACCGTTCGCAAACGCTTTCGCGCCGCATACACAGCAGCAGAAACGCCCGCAGGCCCGCCGCCAACAATTGCAAGATCGTACATAGGAAACGTATTGTACTACACGAAAAAAGCTATTTGCGGCGCAGGAACGAGGGGAAACTGCTCCACGAGTCATCGTCATCGTTATTCATCGAAACCTCCGACATTGGCGCTGGCTTCTGCTCGCGCATCATGGGTCGTTCTTTTTCTACGGCCGGAATCTGTTCGGCAAGAGGTTTCTTCTCGACAAGCGGCGCAGATCGGATCGGCTGCAATTCTGGCTCGCGTTTTGAAAGGCGCGGCGGGACGACAGGAAGCGTCACGCCGGGCGCGTTGTGGCGAATTCCGCCTTCAGGAAACCCGGTCGCAATAACCGTAACTTTGACCTGGCCTTTCTTGAGCGTGTCGTCGGTAACTGCGCCAAAGATGACCTTCGCTTCCGGGTCGATCGCCTCGGTGATGACATTTGCTGCTTCTTGCACTTCGAGCATTCCCAAATCGTCGCCACCGGCGATCGAAAAGAGCACGCCTTTCGCGCCATTGATCGAAACTTCGAGAAGGGGGGAATTGATCGCGAGACGCGCTGCCTGTTCCGCACGCTTTTCGCCGATCGCGTAGCCGATACCCATGAGCGCGCTTCCTGCGTTGTGCATGATTGCGCGCACGTCGGCGAAGTCGACGTTGATGATACCCGTCGTCGTGATCAAATCAGAGATGCCTTCCACAGCCTGCTTCAAAATGTCGTCACACATCTGGAACGCGTTCTTGATGCCGGTTTCTTTCGAGACGATCTGGAGGAGTTTGTCGTTCGGAATGATGATGATCGCGTCCACGGCTTTGCGGAGTTCGTTGATGCCGTTTTCCGCAAGACGAAGACGTTGCGCACCTTCAAAGCCAAACGGTTTTGTTATCACGCCAACCGTGAGCGCACCGAGTTCGCGTGCCATTTTTGCAACAGCTGGTGCTGCGCCAGTTCCTGTGCCACCTCCCATACCGCAGGTGACGAATACCATATCAGAGCCCTTCAGTGTTTCCTGAATTTCTTCGCGCGTTTCTTCAGCGGCTTGTTTTCCCAAATCGGGATCCATGCCCGTGCCGAGGCCGCGCGTGAGGTTGCGGCCGATGTGCACTTTGCGTTTCGCCTTCGATTTATGAAGATCCTGCGCATCCGTGTTGACCGCAATGAAATCAACCCCGACAACGTGCGTCGAGACCATGTGATTGATGGTGTTGCCGCCCGAACCTCCCACGCCAACGACACGAATTCGTGCAAAACTTTCGACGTCAGAGCGGATTTCCTTAGCAGCCATATCGCGGCAATAATAGCACAAAAGGCCCTTCGCAATCCTTGACGAAAAGCCATTTTCAAGTCATTTTCTACCGCGTTTTTATTGCAACCACCCGCTCGTCGGGCATGCAGCCGCACGCTTCCCTCGGGCAAACCCGAATCGCAAGCTTGCGATTCGGGCTCGTCCTCGCCAGCTG
>JBAQPT010000064.1:0-2732 GCA_049306055.1 Minisyncoccia bacterium
AAAGATGAACCGAGCGCTCAAGCGATACCTTCCCGAATATGTCGGCACTCGACTGCATCTGGGTCTTGGGCTCAAATCGCCCCTGCAGTATTTAACAGAATGCGTCCAAGCTATTGATTAGAAGACGATTGCAGCTACGCCACCTCAGTGAAGCGTTTCTCAATCACCCCCCAATTTAGGTTCTTGAAGAATGCGTCGAGGTATTTGCCTTTGCCCGTTGCGCCGTAGTCGAGAAGGAAGGCGTGCTCCCAGACATCCATCGCGAGAATGATGGGGAGTGTTGCGAAATGTCCTTGGTGCTGTTCGCCCGCAAAGCCTGCTTGGAAACATTTCCCGATCGGATCGTAGTAGAGAATTGCCCAGCCCGGGCCGCGCATGTTGCCGATCGCTTTGAAGTATTCGACAAAGTAGCCGTGGTATTCCTTTTTGAAAGCCTCCTCAAGTGCGCCGCCTGTGGTGAGCGCAGTCGAACCCCCTTCGAATTGCGCGAAGTAGAGTTCGTGCAAACGCATGCCGTCGAATTCAAATGATTTGCGGCGGATGAGTTCCGAGAGCGCGTGCGCGTTTGCTTCCGTATCAGCCGCGTACTCGACCAATTTTTTCGAAATCGCATTAAAATTTTTCACATAGCCTTCGTAGAGGCTGATGTGCTGTTTGACGCTTTCTTCCGAAATACCGTCGAGCTGAGGGAGAGTAAATGTTTTGGGTGTGTATTCCATATTGAAAAAGGGATGAGGGACAAGGGATGGAGGGACGAGTAATGCGAATACTATAGCGCGGATTCATGAAGAGAAAAAGAAAAGAGCTAGTCGATAGACTAGCTCCCTCGAAGAATTCAGGCGCTCCTTAGCCGTCGTTGCCGTGGCCACGAGTGTCGGACGCCGCGTAGGTTTCGTCGCCGTCTTTTTGCTGGTAGCCATTACCGAACGCCCACTGCTCAAGCAAATGACCCCATTCTCCATTGACCCTTGAGATGTCGTACGCGACCGCGGCTACGAGTGCCGGATTGTTCTCCCTCTTCGCGAGCTCATCGAGTTTTTCACTGACGACTTCGCCCGATTGGTCGTCGATGTCCCGACAGGTTTGAGGGTCATAGAGCTCGAAGGCCTCGAGCATCGTCTCAATGGCTGCAAGGCGCTTGGTGAATGTGTCACAAAGCGCTTCGATCTCAGATTTGATTCTCCCGTTGTTTTCAGATGCGGTACGATCGACTGTGACGCGTGCCATGGCAAAACCTCTTTGGTTGCCGTTGAACTGATGGGACACTATCATTTCGCGACACGTAGTCAACGTACACCCCATGAGATCGGGTGCAATATCTCGCAGGTTATACTTTTTGAATGCAAAAGAGCGTGAAGGTGATGGGGGTCACTATTGCGATTCTTATTTTGATTACGGTTGTTGTGTGGATCGCGGTTGCGCAGGCTTCGACTGGCGGTGAGATGCGCGTGACGTTTTTGGATGTCGGGCAGGGGGATGCGATTTTTGTACAAACACCTTCCGGCGCGCAGATGCTTATCGATGGCGGGAAGAATCGCGCAGTGATTCGTGAGCTCTCGCGCGTCATGCCGCTCTTTGATCGTTCGATTGATGTTGTTGTCGCAACGCATCCCGACGCGGATCATATCGGCGGGTTGCCGGACGTGTTGGAGCGATATGAGGTTGGTTTAATTGTTGAATCGAGTGTGCGTGATGACGAGGGCGTAGATGCTGCGGCGTTTGAGAAAGCTGCTGAGGAAGAAGGCGCGACGCGACTTGTCGCGTCGCGCGGGCAGATCATTGAACTTGGTTCGACAAGCTCACCACAAGTGGCGCGGGCGTATTTTGAAATTCTTTTTCCCGATCGCGAGGTTGCGCGGATAGAGACGAACACTGGTTCCATTATTGGTCGCGTTGTCTATGGCGACACGGCGTTCATGCTCACCGGTGATTCTCCGGACGATATTGAAAATTATCTCGTGAAGCTTGATGGAGACCGTTTACGTTCGAGTGTGATGAAAGTGGGACACCACGGCTCGCGCACATCGTCGTCGCTGCAATTCGTCGGCTTCGTTTCCCCGGACTACGCAATTTTCTCTCGCGGCTGCGACAACTCATATGGCCACCCGCACGACGAGCCGAAAGCAGTCTTCGCGCGTCTTGGTATTACGACGCTCGATACGTGTGAGGAAGGATCGATTACGTTTGTGAGCGATGGACGTTCGGTACGACTGCAGTAATTGCGCGTTAGGGGACGGGAGGTTATGCTGGAGATGGTTTGTTGAAGACGCACAACGGAGGAGATGCGCATGGCGCAAGTCATCAACATCAACGCGAAGAGGCCCTTCAAGCCAGTGCCGTATACGCCGCCGCATGTTCCATGGTGGTTCCGCGCACTCGGATGGGCGTTTGCTGCCGTCATCGTTACGGTCTTCTGGGTCAAGACCTTCGGAGCAATGGACGAGCACGAAGAGCGAGAGGACGACTGATGTCAGACAGGTGGCGCGACTGGCTCTTCGGACTTTTTGCCGGGCTACTGTTGGCAGCGTTTGTCGGTGCTTACTTCGCTCCGCAACAGAGCGCGTGGGCTCCGCAAAAGCACATCGCAAGTCCGTGATCGATGGGAAAGGGGCCGGTGCGACAAGCGCCGGCCTTTCGATTTTCAAATTACTTAACCAACCCTGCCTTGCGAAGCGTCAGATAGACGCCGCGTTTCTGCATCGTCTTCAAGCCCTTTGCCGAGACCTTGATGG
>JBAQPT010000065.1:0-4046 GCA_049306055.1 Minisyncoccia bacterium
GATCAGAAATTAAGTGAGTAGATTTGACATAAGTCGTAAATTAGCGTACTGTTTTCTAAGGTTAAAACAAACGTGGAGAAAGCACGTGTCTCAGAAATCCTATAGCGATGCAGAGCTTTCGGTCGTCGGGAAGGCAAAATGCGGATGCGTGCATCACGCAGAAGATGGCAGTCCGTGCGAGCATGATCTCGCCATACTGGCGAGCATTCGAAGGAAGTTTAAGAAGTCGTACAGTTTCCTGCCCATGGATAAGGGACAACTCGAACTTCTCGATGCTGCGACAAATCGTGTTACGTACGACGACGCGGTGAAGCACATCAAACACAATGTCGCCTTCAGACAGCGACTGCCTCTCTTGGCGGAACGAGCCAGACAAGCTACAGAAGAACTGAGAAAGATGGGTGGGATTACTGCCTAAGGCTACGCTGTTCAAAGCAACTTCAAACCGCTCTCCACTTGGGGGCGGTTTTCATTTAGAGAAAATCGGAATGTGGACCTACAGATTATCCTTGAAAATAAGTTCTAACGTCGTGCACCACCTGAAGCGACCCGGTTTAACTCTTCTGATACAATCACCACATGGCAAAAATAAATCCTTGGATTAACTTCAACGGCAATGCTGAAGAGGCATTTACGTTTTACAAATCTGTTTTCGGTGGAGAGTTTGGAAAGATCACTCGTTTCAAAGACATAGCAAGCGCCGAATTCCCAGTACCGGAAAACGAGGAGAATAAAATAATGCGCATTACTCTGTCAATCGGCAACAGTATGCTGATAGCGAACGACGTACCGGAAGCAATGGGTCGCGTAAGTGAAAACGAGAACAGAAGTAAAATTTCAATCACTGCGGAAAGCAAAGAAGAGGCAGAAAGAATGTTCAATGGACTTTCAGCAGGTGGCACTGTAGAAATGCCGATGGCTGATAGTCCGTGGGGTTCCTATTTTGGAATGTTTCGTGACAAATATGGGATTGAATGGACAATCGAGTTCGGCACGAACGATTAGAACGAAGTCGCTATTACTTTAAAGAAATTTAAGAGTATGCATCATGATGAACCGCAATTTCATCCAGAGCGTAGTGATAATGGAAATTTCAAAGCATGGGAACACCCATCGGTCGCAAACTTGCTTTCAGCACAGGCGGAGAAAATAAGAAATCACGGCTTTTCAGTGGAAAAGCACACGGAAGAGAACTTAGCGAAGGTGAAAAAAGTGCTCGTGGACTACGCAAAGACAATCGCGGAGCAATTACATCCTGTTATGAGCGAGTTGAAGCCGCTTGACGCTTCGAACTCTGATTGGAAAAGACAGATCGGGACCGAAACGTCCAAACTTTTGAATCAGAGATTCGCTCTATTTGCAGATGGCGGATTCTTATCGGAACGTCTGTCCGACGCTTTGGGCGGAGAACCAGTGGATTGGTTGGACATAGGAAATTGGCTCGATGAAACAAAAGATAGACTTCTTACTGTTGTATCCTTGCATGTATTTCAAACAGTGAGCGCCGTAGCGTATTGCAAAACATTTGGGATAGATCCCAATCAACTTGGAGACCTGCAAAGTGTTGAGTTCGACACGCTCCGCAGTGGCGACGACGGCTCGGATGCGTGGGAACATCCATCCATGGCCGGTCTGATTTCGAGGCGAGCCGAAGATGTAAGAGACACTTTCTTGCGAACGGAGTCTCAAACCAAGGAAAACACTGTAAAACTAGAAGGTGTCCTTAGGGCGTACGCCCAAACTGTCGAAGAGCAATTCAAAACGGTGATTGATACCTTACCGCCTTTGGATACGTCTGCTCCTGACTGGGCGGACCAGGTCTTGTTAGAAGTCGAAAAGGTAATGAAAGATCATTTAGTCTATTTAGTGGATCCTAAGTTCCTCGCCGGAAAACTCTCCGACGCACTCGGAGGAGAGCATAAGGACTGGTTGTGGATTCCTAAAAATCCTTCCCTTTATCCTTTGGACTCGCTAGGTCGGTCGAAAGGGGAAAAACGGAGGGATCCCATTATTCTCGTCGGAGCGCAGATTCTTCGAGCCACGTGCATCGTTGCCCACCTCAAGAAATACGGAATAAACCCCGAGACCATCGTGCCTCCGTCAATTGCAATATAATAACTATCAGGGGCGTTTGTACCTACCGATAACCTTGGTCTCGACAATGATGTGCCCTTCCATCGCTTTTTCAATCTCCTGCTTTGTCGCACCCTCACCGAGCGAGAGAAGAGTATCGAGCGCGTACAATCTGAACGAATACGCATGATCCGCTGGCTCAAACTCACGCGGCGGACAGGGGCCCATATATTCGTTTCGACCGAGACCGTTCGGGCCCGCGATGCCCTCAGTCGTTTCGGAGATCTCTGTGGTCTCAGGCGAGATATTGAAAAGTATCCAGTGATCGAATGCGTTGACGCCATTTTTCTTTTTGTAGAAGTCAGGAATATCCGGATCGTCCATGATGAGTACGAGCGACTTCGTAGCTTCGGGAATACCTGCGACGGAAAGACGCGGTGCTTCCTCCAGACCGTCACACGTGAATTTGCTCGGAATGCTGCCGCCTGCCGGAAAATCCGTGCTCGCAAGAGTAAGTCGTTGCGGTGCGGATGGCGTTGTTACGCGTACGATTTCTTGGTTTTGCGTTGTCGTTGCGGAATTCTGGGTTAGGAAGAACCACCCTCCTACAACAAGCGCGATTACTCCGATTCCCGTAAGCACTGCATTTTTCACTGTGCGATTGTACCATTTGCAATTCCGGTTTTAACCACCCTCAAGCCCCACACAGATAGCACTTCTTGAGGTTTATTGGGATAATCGCGTGAATGATGGAAGTTACACTTGGTAGCGCACTCGCGTACACGATCGGATTCAGCGTACTTTATTACCTTGGACTGTCTCTGTACGTGCGGCGACTCGTTAGAGTTGAGCCGAGGAAGCTTGCACTCTATGTTGCGGTTTTTTGTGTATTCGGTGTCAGTGGTGAAATCCTCGTCAATAACGTATGGAAGATCGTTTTCGATGAGCAGCTCTGGCAGTATCAGCTCTTTCCAGCGCACAGTGGCGACATTAGTTATTTTTTCTTTTTTATCTGGGGAGGACTCGGATACTATCGGTATCTCAATGATGTCGCGATACACAATTTTAAATCGAACGAATATTTGAGACCGGGACTCATTATGGGGGCTGAGGCGGTCGTACTTGAACTTGCCTACAACGGGCTGTTCTATCTCATTTTCGGAAGCTACGTCTTCTACTACCTTCCCGCAAATCTCGGCCCTCTTTCGCATCTTTCATGCTTTGAGGTTATTCCCTTTTACTTCCTTGTCGGAGTGTTCACGTCCAGACTGTTAGCCATTGAGAGGGTTAGCAGTCGCTATGACTTCCTTGCCCTGCTCGCCTTCTACGCTATGGTGACTATAACGTTGGTGTTTTTTAAGTAGAGTCGAGGATTGTAAGCACTGGGCAGCAGATTTGACTTTTATATTTTGAATGTTATTCTTCATTTGGTTTGTTTCTAGCAACAGCGCCAAGGGACGTGCTCAACCATGCAGAAAGACTTGTTTGCGGCAGTGCCAGAGTTTCTGGCCGCGTACAACAATATCCTCGAGAACGGTTTTTTCGAGGAAATCCAGTTCAATGTGAACGGCAGGGATATGGAGGGCAAAATCTACGGTTGCTCCATCAGCGCCATAGGCTGTGTTCCGAGCAAGGATGAGTTCAAGGCGGATGGTTGTGGTGCGGTCATCGACCCCAACACTGTTATTGCCTCGTGTCGAAAACTCGCTCACCAGAAGAAGATCAAGAACATCACCACGAAAGTTGAGACCAAGGATTGGCCTGTCTGGGATAGTAAGGGCGACAATATCGTCGGAAGCAAGGGTACGCGAACCGAGCTGTACCTGTACATCGCATTCAACACCTAACCGCCTCCCGGCGTGACGAAAAGCTTAGCTTCTCGTCTTACCACGGGAGGCGGCTTTTTTAAAAAAACCGATTATGTCCCGGTCCCCCGAAAAGCATCACACGTCTTCTAATCAATAGCTTGGACG
>JBAQPT010000066.1:0-10616 GCA_049306055.1 Minisyncoccia bacterium
GTTTTGCGTGCCGGGGATTGCTCCTTCCGGAACGCTCAAGTTCACGTCGATCGCTGAAGGTTGCGACGGCGTTTGAGTTTGCGATGGCGCCGAGAAATTGAGTCGCGGCAGGATATACATCGCACCAAAGACGATAACGGCAACGATAACGAGAGCCATGAGCCAGCCGGCAAGCGAAGAATCGTACTCACGCTGCGCCGGAGTATTGATGACAGTGTCAGCCATAGATTTTGTGTGAATTGCTAATACGGCACTGTACCGTGGCGGCAATGAACGAGGAGTGAAGCGCGTTAAGCAAGAACCTGCTGCAGCTCGCGCAAAAGCTTTTCGGAACGCGCAACGATGAGTGATTGCCGAGCTAGTGGATCAATAACAAGCGGCTTTCCGTCGATAGTTTCTACGAAGGCGCCTGCCTTTTGGGCAATGAGCGCGCCCGCGAATTCATTAAAACGCGTCGGCTTGAATTCCATCGCGGCATCAATCTGATTCGCTGCAACCATGGCCGCGAGCTTTGGTCCGCCATCATTCAAAAAGTAATATTCGGATGGCAGTGTCGCGAGTTTTCCGGCGATGTCGCCTTGCTCCCTGCGCGCGGCATAGCCGGTTATCAAATATGGCTCGGGCGCGTTGGTGTCGCATACGATTTGCTTTCCGTTCAAGTACGCCGCATTTTCATCGCAATGATACAAATCGAGATCGGCGACACTTTGTACAAACGAATATTTCACTTTTCCTTTTTCCAAAACACTCATCGCAACGGATGTAAAAGTCTTGATGCCGTGCAGAAAGAAAAAGCTGCCGTCAATCGGATCGACGACGATGTCGTACTGTCCGTCTCCCATCTTTATTGGCTCGTCCAATTCCTCGGAATGCAGCGTGCACGAAACGCCGTGTTTTTTGAGGACGTCAATGATCCGCTTTTCCGCATTCAAATCCGCGCTGGTCTGGATGTTGTGACGGTTATCCGTCACGGTGTTCTCGAGTTCGAGGGCGGCGTTTCGCGCTTCGAGAAGTGCTTCTTTGCAGATCTCGAAAAGGTCCATGGTTATTTTTTCGTTCCTTTTCGCACGAAGAGGAGCTCGTCCGGCAGACGGAAGAGGCCTTCGTCGTTCTTTTTCTGCTCGATGAAATGTGCGATGAAGCCGACGGTGCGCGGGATGACGAAAAGCGCGTTGAAGAATTCCGCTTCGACGAGTTCGTGCAATTCTGCCTCGGAAAAGCCTTCGCATTCTTCGAGAATGTCGAGAAAGAGCGCCGCCATAACGCCGTCGACGTTGAGGATAAGATTACCGTTCTTGCCGGTTGTTACTTTCTCAACCTCGCGTGCGAAATCGTAGTGCGGATGTTTTTTGAGGAGCGACGCAAATTCGCCGATCGCTGCGACGCGCGGATCAGAAAGACCGACGCGATATTTGCGGTGACCGATGCCGGCAATAAGCTTTCCTGCCTTCGTTCGCTCTTCAACAAATCGTTTGGCGTAATCAGCAGTCACGGATAAATCGCCGTTGCGATTTTCCGCGACCCCGCCTCCCTCGCCTACGCTCGGTCCGGCCTTGCGGCGGGGCCCCGCCCCCGCCTCACCATCCAACCACGTACGCGCCGCTTCATTCACGGCTCCGCCGAAACGCGGACCAATCGTGAGAAGCCCTGCCGCAAGCGAGGAAACAAGGTCCTTCCCCGCTCGCGCCGTGATCATAGTGTTCACCGCGCCAGAAACGTGGCCACCGTGATCGATAAGAAGTGCGAAAATTGCTTCGGCAAAAGCAGCGGTTGTGTCTGATTTAACTTCACGCCCAATGATTGCTTCAAGCGCCTTACGTGCGAAGGTCACATCGCTTTTCGCGAGCTTGCCGTTTTTGACGAAGACGGGCACAGCCTCCATGTCGACGACTTCACGAGTCGAAAGGATGCTGGCTTGGCGTTTCGAGATGTCCATGGAAAGGACTGTATCACGAAATTCGCGCGTCGGTAGTTTCGCGAGTTCTGCAAGAAATTCTGGAAACGTGTCGGGTGCGATTGCGCCCACAGCACGGAGCGCGTCTCGTTTTGCGCGCGCACTTTCGTCTTTGCGCGCGACCAGCGCCTTCGCGTGGCCGAATTGCATATGCTCGTCGAATGCTTCGTCGATGACGCCCGCGATGTACGCAAGGACTGGCTTCGTGAGTTTTTTTGTCTTGATCATCTCGACGATTTCGTATTCATCAACGCCGCCGAGTTCCCCGAAATAGCAAATCGCTTCTGTCGCCGGATCTTCTTCTGCCAGCGTGAGAACATCGGTGAGCGAGGAAATTGGAAACCGATCGCCTCCGATTGCAATTGAGAACGAGATTCGTTTCCCGGCGAGCGCGACATCGGTGATAAGTTCGTTCGTCATGCCACCGGACGTAGAAACCACGCAGATAGAGCCAGGTGTTGCGAGCCTCCCCTGTTCAAGCTGTGCGAGTCCCGTGCCGCCAATCGCGCCAATTTTAAGGTGCCCACCGACGAGAATACCGACGCCTGACGGCCCAGCGATTATCTTTTTGCCACCGTACCGTTTGATGAGCTCCGTTTCGTGTCGCTCCGGCACGTTTTCTGCAAAAATGTGGCCGCCGTACGCGTCCGGAAATGCGTCGAAAAATGCGACAGTCGATTCAAAGGCGCGGCGACCGCTTTGCGCGTTCAGCATCCAATTTACCTCTTCGCCAACATCCTTCGGCACCGCTTTCACATTCGGGTAGCACGGAATTAAGACTTCGCCGGTGCCGAAAAAGAATTTGAGCGCTTTACGGTTGCTGGTAATGCACGCAAGGATCGAGGGCTCAGTCTTGCCGCACGCAAAATCAAAATCAAGAATCGCTTGCACAATGCCCGGATGATTCCCGATGACGAGGGTACCCTGCGCTTTTTTTCGAATGTCGTTGATGGAAATCATACCTTGGCCACGAAAATCATCTCCGGACTATTTGGACTCACAGGACTCTCGTCCCAATCACCATATATTGTCTCTATATTAAAACCGGCATTAGACAATGCCTGAGCGATCTCTTCTTGCGAACGGAACACTAATTCGTTCACGGATACGACTTTCTCGCCGGAATGAACAAAAAAGTAGTGAAGTTCGTATCGCACTCGCTTGTTTTCTACTCCGAGAAGTTTGAACCACCACTCAACGGGTCTAGCGGCAGTATTTTCCGACTTTCTCGGATTATTTTCCGTCGGCCAACCTGCAAAAGGAGGGTCTGAAAGGCGACGAATGTCAAAAACCAGGTGGCCGCCAGTGTTAAGTGCCATGCGCGTCGCTTGAAGCATGGCGCTCCATTCGCTATCTTCAAGAATGAATTGCGCTACATGGCTTGTCATCAACACCATGTCCGCTTTCAAACCTGCCATTTTTTCAAAGCTACCTTGTATCCAGGCAACTTGATCCGCATCTGGCTTTGTTCTTGCGACAGCAAGCATCGCCTCTGCAGGCTCGATACCTGTCATGCGATACCCTCTCTTTGCGAGCTCGTTCGTAAGTAACCCAGTACCGCACCCAAGGTCAATGATGCTTTTTGCCCCCACCTTCTTTACTTGCGTGCAGAAAAATTCACTATCATCACCAAGGGGATTGAGAGTGTCGTACAGCGCAGCTAAGCGCGGGTCGGAAAATTCGAGGTAGTTTGGTTTTTCCATATTCATTTTATATTCCTGATTGCGTCTTCCACCGCTTTTGTGATCACAGTGTCGGAGCCATAAATCGAGCCAAGCAGTTTTTCCTTCGTGAGAAATTCGCGCATGAGTTCCAAGCCCGCCTTTTCATTCGGCCCGCCACGACGTACAAAGACTTTGATTTTCTGCTTGCGCATCGCGTCGGCGTTTTCGGAAAGCGCATCGATGATGCCGGTAAATGTTTTTTTGACATCCGTAAAATTCGCAACGCCGCCCGCAATCACGAGTGCTTTTTTCTTGGATTTTGAGGCGAGCATAAGCTTGATGACTTCTCGTGCGTAGAGATGTGTTTCTTCGCGTGTTGGGCCGCCGCTGTATTCGCCGTAGTTAGCGATCAAATCCCCGACACCCTGCAGCTGCGCCTCATCGGCGATCACAATTGAACCGCCGCCGCCAGAAAGGAGAAAGAAAAGCGCGCCGTCTTTGTTGAGAACTTTGAGCGCAAGCGCGGCGGGCGTCGTTGCAGCAAGAATTTCCACCGCCTCTTCTGCTTTGTGCTGCGCCTTCCCTTTTACGACATCGTCGTCGTTCCAGTTTCTGGTAAAAAATGCTCCGGCGCTATCAACCAAGACCGCTGCGTCAAGAAGCGTCGCTTCGCCATCGCCTGCCGGCGCAGGCAGGCGAATTATGAGTGGATTGATTTCAAGAAACGCGAAAAAGTTTTCGTCGAAGGTTTTCAAAAGGTGTGCGAGGAACGATTCGGGAAGATTGGTCGCATCCGCCGCTTTTTTCGCCTCGTCAACGCTAACAACAATCGACGTCACTGCTTCTGGGTGCGACTCGATTTCAATTCCGCCATCACGCGCATGCAGAATGCGAATGCCGTCACGTACGCGCTCAAGCGAGAGGTATTGCTCTTCCGACGCATCATGCGGGAAAAGCGGCTCCATGATGAATTGCGAAAAGCCTTTTTTCTTCCACGCCGCAAATGCTTTCTGCGCCTTTGCGGCATTTACATCCACCGCAACCAATCCCTGCTTCATGCGCTTCTTGATTCCTTGATCAACTTTTGCAACCCATTTCCCTGTCTGTGGCAGTTTCGTCTTTTCACCCTCACGCACCGAAACACCCTGGTATGCGTCGCCGAGGATTATTTGCTTTGCGCGATATTCTGTTAGTTTTACGCGGGACATATTATTCCAAAATAAATATTGCACGCTCATCGTCGGAAACCTCCGGCACTGCTACAAACCCAAGTCCTTTCGTGAGCGCAACACTTGCCGGATTTGTCGTATCGATGCCTGCCCAGATTTTACTCCCCGGCACCGCGGCGAGATAGTGATCAATTGCGAATCGAGCAAACGGCTTCATTAATTTCTTGCCGCGAAACGGCGGATATGATCGAAATGCAACCGTGTGCCATTCACTTTTTTCTTGCGAAAGCTCTTTCGCGCGCTCGTCGGGAGATAAGTATTTGAGCGGCTTTCGCGCTAGCGGTTTTGGTCCGAAAAAAACAAGTGCGGCAAGAGCATTCGTCGCAGTGTGTACAAGCGCAAAAGGGGTGCGCTCCTTTGCATACCACTCTTCGTATGACCCTTCTCCAAATCTAAGCCTGTCTGACGTGTTGTTCTGGATAGCAGAATCGTCCGCAAGAGACTTTTCGCGCAACTGTTCTACAAGCGTTTGATCGAGCCCGATAAGAATGGAAAACGCCTCGCCATCATCCCCCACAAGCGAGCCAACCTGCCGCATATCGTAGAGCGGAAGCGGGAGTGAAAATGTCGCGCCTTCAAGCGGCGAAGCAATCGTCTGCATAAAAACTCATCCTACCTTCTGCACATGAATGGGGCAAGAACGCTCGGAAGCGGGATATACTTATGTGATGAGGCATTATTCAAACGCCATCACACTACCGCTTCTCTTTGTGGCCATTGTTCTTATATCGAGCGACGCGCGAGCACTCACCGATGCCGATTGCGACGCACGAATCCCCGGTTCAAGGCTCATAACCGCAGAACAATCCAGACAGACCGGAATTCCCCCGGGAAGCTGTTACCGAGACACAGATCCCGGTGTATCACGTACAGGCATTGAAGCAAAGGCGGAGCTGCAACGCCGATGCCCTTCTTGCAGTTTTCCGCCAGAATTCAATGATAAATTTGCCGTATGCGCCGTGGGGTTCTTTACTGCGTATGAGCGCGCTTACTCCGGCCAAACAGTTAGAATGACTTCAGCGTACCGCTCGGCAGCTCACGAACGTGCAACCTGCGTAAACAATCCCGCCTGTGGGGCACAAATGAATAACCCAAATCCGACGAGTAACCACACGGCGGGGGTTGCGATTGACGTATGGCCAGCGGGCCCCGAATGTATGCCGCCTAACAATAATTCGCCTGCGTGCCTTGCAAAGTTTCAAACGATGTGGAATTTTGCGCGCGCAAATCAATCTCTCGGTGTTTGCTTCCCTTTTGAAAACGGTGGCCCCCCAGGCGGATCATTTAGAGATCGTCCGCATATGATTTTACAAGGGATCCCCGGATCGCGTGAAGCTCAGAGTTGTGTGACGCGCGGATATGGAACCCAACAATGCTCCGGCGGACCAGCATTCGAACTCAATAGGCCACCTCCAGGTCCGGCCCCGCTAAGCCTCGGCGATACTGCACGCAAATCACTCGTGAGCTCAGGCCTTGGTTCAGGTCTTGGACTCGGATCTCCTTACGGATATGGATACACGCAGCCACCACTTCCACCACAGCCCGCCCTCCCACCGCAACCGCTGGCCGCTGCACAGCCGATATCGAGTGCATTCGTTCAGCCGGCGACAAACCTGATTCCCACGAACACAAATACGCAAACAAGTACTTCAACAAATACGAACACAAACGTGAATCAGAATACAAACAGCTCGACATCATCTGCTACTACTGTCTCAAACTTGCTCCAACAACTTGCATTTGGCACGACAACAGCAACCGCTTCGAATAATCTTGCGACGAGTGTGCCACTGGTGATCACGGGCGCGCAAGCGGGAACACTTGCGTACGTAAGCGGACAACAGCCACAACAATCAACATCGAGTCTTGGTGCGATCGGTGGTATTGCGGCAACGGGACAGAATACGTTCACTTCAAACGACTTGCGCTGGCAGCCGCAACAACCACTTTTACCGGGGGGTGAGCGCTATTCACGACTGGTTACTTTGTACTCACAGCTTCGTGATGTTCTCACGCGTATGATTAACTACCTACAACCCTTCAGTGGCGCGCGAAGAATCATCAATCTCGAAGGCAGCTAATAGTTTCTCGTCGCAGCTTTTTGTGCTAAGATAACGGCTCAAATGGGGTTCACGAAATACACAACTCAGGCGGAAAAGACTCGCGTCCGAATGAACGACGGCATCCGCGTTCCTGAGGTGCGTGTCATCGGGCCCAACGCGGAAAACTACGGCGTCATCACGATCGAGGAAGCACTCGCAAAGGCGAAAGAACACGGCCTCGATCTCATTGAGGTCTCCCCTAACGCAAAGCCGCCGGTGTGCAAAATCACCGACTACGGCAAATTTAAGTACGAGCAGAACAAGAAAGACAAGGAAGTGAAGGCAAATATGCGTGTTTCCGAGACAAAAGAGGTCCAGGTGAAGATTGGGACCTCGGACCATGACATGGGCATCAAGGCCGGGAAGGCATCCGCCTGGCTTAAGGAGGGCCACCGGGTCAAAGTCGACCTTTTCCTCTGGGGCCGCTATAAATATATGGAATTTAACTTCCTCAAGGAGCGCCTCGAGCGGTTCCTTGCGATTATTGCAGAATCGTATAAGATAGCGGAGCCTATCCAGAAAAGCCCCAAGGGCCTCTCAGTGACCTTGGAGCGCGATAAAACAGGGAAAAAAGCCCCTGCTGCGGCCCCAAAAGCCCCGGCGGAAGCCCCTTCTGGCGAGGCAGCTGAGGAGTAACCATGAAATCCAACAAGTCATACAAGAAGCGCCTCCGTCTCACGAAGAACGGAAAGATCGTTGCCCGTGTCCCGGGCCACAACCATTTCAATGCAAAAGCGAGCGGCAACAAGCGTCAGCAGAAGCATCGCTCGGTCGGCTTCCATGCAACCATGACGGCATCCGATAAGAGCCGCTTCCTTTCTTAATCCATTCGACTTCGCTCAGGATAAAAATAAATTTTTATGGCACGCGTCAAACGAGGAACAATGAAGAATAAGCGCCGCAAGTATATTTTGGCGCAAACGAAAGGCTACCGCTTCGACCGCAAGTCAAAAGAGCGCGTTGCAAAAGAAGCAATCAAGCACGCGGGCGCGTATGCTTTCAAACATCGCCGCGCAAAGAAGCGTGAATTCCGCCAGCTCTGGGCGCTCCGCATCAACGCCGCTGCTCGCCCACTTGGGTTCTCATACTCGAAACTCATCGGCGCTTTGAAGAAGAAAAACATTGAGCTCGATCGCAAGTCGCTTGCCGCTCTTGCCAAGGATCACCCGGAAACATTCGCAGCTGTCGTTAAGACACTCTAGAGTAGAATGAAGGGGTTGCGCTAGCAACTTCTGATGACGTACATCTTTTTGGGAGTCGTTTTCCTGCAGTTTGCGCTCATATGCGGAAGCGGTTTTATTATTTTCTACTACGGCGTTCGCCTGCTTTCGCGCGCGCACTTCGACGTTCCCTTTCTTGAGACACCTCGTCAGTATCTCCCCGTGATCGCCGACGCACTCGACATACAGCGTGGCGACGTTGTGTACGACCTCGGCAGCGGCGACGGACGCGTCATTCTCTATCTTGCAGACCGCTTCCCTGAGGCCCGCTTTGTTGGAGTCGAGAGAAACCCTTTTCTCTTTCTACTCTCGCGCTTTCGCGCACGAGGCATTTCGAATGCAGTGGTTGTGCGCGCAAATTTTTTCAATCTTGATTTCACCAACGCGACAAAAATATACGGGTACCTGGAGACTCGACCCTTAAATGAACTCTATTCGCGCGGAAAATTACATGGTGTTCGTCTCGTCTCTCGCGCGTTTCTCATACAATCCGAAACCCCTACGTCTTCCATCAGACTGTCGGAGCGCGACGGCGCGCATGGCGAACACATGCTACATATCTACAACCTTGCAACGACATCTTGATCCTATAGAAGCACTTCAGCTCCTTTTCCGGTGCCTGAAAAGCCATCGTGGTTTTGGAATACCAAATTTTGCTCTTTAACTTTCGCCACCATTTCAATAAGTTTCTCGACAATCGCTTTTGGATCAGAATCGAACACGATAAATTCGCTGGGACGATGTGCGGCATCGATGACTTGGCGCAAGATCTCGTCGGTTTTCCAACTCCCCTCCAAGATACCGATCGGACGACGATCTTCAAATGAGACGGAGAATTCGTTGAGTGTCCCGACGCGTCCCGGGCCGATGATCATTGCGTCACAGGCACGGACGAAAATAATATCGCGCCCCATATACCCAAAGCCGGTGTACACGATAACGTCCATGAAATCGGTTGGGAGTTTATATACTTCGACGTGTTCGCGTTCTGTTGCTGCGGGCGAGAAGCCGATTGAAAAGCCACACTCATCCTTTGCGCCCATCGCTGCGTAGAGTGGAAAGCCGGTCGTCGCACCGGTAACGATGATTCCGCCCTGAAGCGCAATCTGTCGTCCTGCTTCTTTCGCCTTTTCAAACGCATCAAGCCCTGAGTACTGCGTGTCGGCTGCGCCGGAAACACCAATCTTCACGACGCCGTATCCGTTTGGAAGTCGGCAAAAATTTCGCGGCGGAGAGAGATGGTTAGGATGGATTACTTTCTTGTGAGCCATTGTTTCTGGATTGTACCATGCGCCGCGCGATGAAAAATCCACACATGCCGCCGAGCGTATCCATGATGAGATCGAGCGATGTGTCGAGAACGTAATTCTGCTCATGCGTCATGCCGATCGCGACTTCAAAAATCTCCCACGCGATACTGACGAGAACGACAATTGTCATGACGCGCACAAAACGAAATTCCCGCGCAAGATGTGCGAGAAGCCATATCGTCGCCAGCGCCACCCACAATCCGCCAGAAAAATGCGCTGCCCTGTTCAATAACGGATAGTACCAATAGAGATCGTGCATGAGCGCAAACGCGTGCACGATGGCGATAAGCGCGAGAAGCAATGCTTGTATATAAAAAAGCGCGCGGTTGGTCATGAAAGCTACGAAACAACCCCGCTTTCTGGCGGAGTTACTTCGGGGCGGCTAGTACATGCCTGGGCTTTGTTTCCAGGTGGGTGTCCAGGGTGCGTACCAAGGCACGCATCTACCAATTGATGACTCCCTTTTGAATTCCAAGCAGGTTTAGTACCGGCCGCTATCCCTATTGTATCAAATGGGGGTAATAAGCAATAACCAATGGATCAATAGCCAAAACAAAGCGCGGAGCCTATGGCTCCGCGCTTTGTTTCTTTCAACTGAAGAATTTACTCATCAACGCCGTGGCGTTTGTAGACGTGGGTCGGGCTCTTGCCGAACCAGTGTTTGATCTCGTGCTCTGCTTCTTCCGGAGTTTCGGAGCAGTGGAGGATGTTCGCGACTGCGCGCTTTTCGGAGTTCGCGATTGCCGGAGAGTCGATCGAGAAGTCGCCGCGGATAGTGCCCATGTCGGCCATGTACGGAAGCGTCGGGCCCGCGATCTTGCGGACAACGTCAACCGCGTGCACGCCTTGCACAACCATCTTCACGAGCGGTGCGGACGTCATGAAATCGAGAAGCCACTCGCGAACCATTTTCCCGAGTACTTTCGCGTCTTTTGAACCAAGCTCTTTTTCTGCATCGATGCCGTACTTCTCGTACGTTCCGAGCGTCTTATTCCCCAATCGTTCTGTCCACGTCTCATCTTTCGGATAATGATCATGGATAAGCTCGCGTGTCGGCATAAACATTTCGAGTGCGACAATCTTGAGATCGCGCTGTTCGAAGAGCTTAATGACTTCACCGATAAGACCCTTCCGGAC
>JBAQPT010000067.1:0-9223 GCA_049306055.1 Minisyncoccia bacterium
GCATTGATGTCACCTATGCCCGAATGAAGGAAAAAAGCGTGATAGATCTCGATCGAGGACGTATTTCACAGGAGGCGTACGACATATTGAAAGGGGATGCAGCAAAAATGCCCGTGGCACTTTCCAATGCGCGGGCGATGAAGTTATTCCGTACGATCGTTGAGACACTTGGCGGGTCTATGAGTACACAGACATTTGGCAAAGACGCGCCACTTGCTAAACCTCAAAAACACGTGCCGCGCCTCATTGTGGGTCTTGATTGGGAAACGGCATTTACCGTAATTTCTGCATGGGTTGCGCGTGATGACTTTGAAACACAGTTTCTCCCCAAACATTGGCTTGTTGATCGGCTTGCCGGATCAATCGAAAGGCAGCTGCGAGGCTTGCATGCGCTCGCGTTGCAAAATGTCGGGAACTCAAATACGGAGTATCTTGCAGAGCTGATGGAGAAAATGGATTTTAAAATAGCTGACAATCAATTGACTGATGCGTACGATACATCGCTTGAAAATATTGAGCGACTCCTTTCCCGGGGCGATGCGCCAAAGCGCGCAACGTATGGACGAAGAATGTATGACGCGGCTCGTGCGCAAGTCGAGCATGATATCCGTCGCGGAGGTGGGCACGTTCGTGGAGATATGCCTGCAGGCAGTGCGACCCGAGAGGAGACGCTGTCGCGTCTCGAACCACCTGCGGCGCACCGCCCAGCCCCTCCCATCGCGACGCCTCCACCTCCGGAAGGCGGAGGCCGACCGCTTCGGGAGCCGCGAACAGGTGTACTACCGACCACTAGATCAGAAGAAGAGATAACGGAGGAACAGTTTAAGGAACAGCTTCGCCTTAGAATTCGCGAGTTACGCATCGATAGGGTCAGGCGGGCAATAGCTCAGGCTTTGGGGGAAGATATCGACTCGTAAAAATCTACATCGCATTATCGGGCTTAATCGGCTCCACTTTCCACTCGGTGTGGTTTTCGTTGAGTCGCTTTGCAATGGAAATGACAAATAATTGTTCTGGCGGCGCAGGAGGCCGCGGAGGTTCTTTTGTCAGTACTTTTTGGCGTACGTGTTCATTGCGAACGCTAAGCCATTGCTTCATAGCATCTTCCCACTTTGGAAATGAATCAGGAGGACGAGTGGATGAAATTTCCTTTTTTTCTTTCTGGCTCTTTTGCCACGCGTCCCATCTTGTTCGCCAATCCCGCTCAGCCCAACGCCACTCAAGATATTTGCGTACATGACGTCGAATCGTGCGGTCATTAATCTCGCGCATGTGTTGTAAATCGCCCCTGCTCTTTTTTTGCTTTTCTGCATCTGTCAACGAATCGATTAGCTCTTCGCCACGAGGCATAAGCCCGGTAAAGAGATATCGTCGCGCTTCATCTGCAAGAGCTTTTTCGGCTGCGACTTTTTCTTCGCCAGATTTTGGCAATTTCAATCTTCGCGCCTTCTTATATAGAAGTTTAATCAGCACTGCGACCGCTTTGTCTTCCGGTGCGGGCTTATTAGGTGTTGGGACGTAATAGAGTTCCTCATCGAAATCTTTTAACCGACGTCGTAGCTTCTCCGGCTCACTTAAATGCTCTTTCGCTTCTTTTTCGCGCTGCGCGGCACTTCGTTCTTGTCGTAAAATTCGCTGTCCCTTACGAGTAAGCCTCATCGCGATTGCGTCGCCGAGTCTTCTTTTGTCCCAAATACTCTGCTTCTTCGGGGATTCTTCTTTTTTACCTCCTCCGCCAGGTTTATCCGCCGGTATATGGGGGATGCCAATCTTTTCTGTCATTAACACAAAGTATACCGGAGAATATAATAGTCGGGACACAGCATGTGGAAACAAAAAGAAAAGATCCTGGCAGAGGGTGGCTGCCAGGATCCATATTTAGTCCGGTGACTTAGTTACACGCGAAGGGAGACTAGGCCTTCGTGCGCGGGGGGCCTCCGAGGTTCACGGCCTTCTTCAAGGGAACACCATTCGTTTTCCACCAAGAGATGCCGGTGGCGTGGTGTTGCGGGTCCTTGAAGTACTTGGGCGCCTCGAGAAGGAGACGCTCCATTTTCGACCAGAGCTCGTTCTTCACCCCATTCATCACCGGGAAGTGCTGCTTCGTACCTCCACCGGTCCGAAACAGTTCCTTGTGCAACGTCAGCACAGCCATGTAAAGGTCCCCATTGTCGTGCTCGACAATGGCCTCAAGGGCGGGATCCAAGTTCCGCACCTTGATAGCTGCCCTCCCAGTTGCCGTTTCAAAGCAACCGAGAAAGTGCTTTTCCTTTCCCAGGGCAGCGTTGTGACGATCCTCTGCTGATCCGCCGGTCTCCGTCGCAAGAATTCCCTGGTCAACAGGAAATTGGACCTTGCGCTGGACATCGATGGCTTGGTTTGCAGCAGCGGCAGGGGCCTTGATATCGGCCATGGTAGTCGCTCCTTCAAAGCGCCAGCCCTTGTTGATCTAGGTCCTCACGGACTATCCCACCGGCTGGTAGCGGGCTAGACTGCTCTGAATACTAGCATAGTTTAGGGTAATGTCAATACCCAAATCAGCCTTATTCTAAGCCCAATTTTCGATTTCGGTGCGTTATGGCTGCTTTAATGAGTCCATAGTGACCTCTATTCACGAAGTTCCGCGCTTGAACGTCAGTCGCAATACTGTCGAGATCTTCTTTTGAGGCGGCCAATTTAATTCTGTCAAAAAAGCTGTACAGTGCCTCACGCTCGTCTTTCGCAGTTTGCGCGAGCTCATTGATCTTTTTATCCCATGAATCTTTCTCCATTGGAGCTACCGGTACTCCTTCCTTTATGGCTTTGAGTCGTTCATCCATGAGTTCTCTGAGATACCGTTTTGTATCTTCAAGACCATCCAGGTTAAAATGAGGATATTCAAAACCTTCCATCAGGGAGCGTAATCTTTCAATCTCGTCAACAGTTGTTGCCCTAGAGGCATCGCGCGTTATGAGAAAATGGAACTGAGTATCGATCTTTTGTGGGACATTTGCGGCTTGGAGGCGGCCTAGGTCGACAAAAGTATGTGCCTTAAAAGTCTTTTCTAATTCCTCAACTGATTCCGCCGAGTCAGTAAAATGTATAATTGCATCAATCATTTCGTTACGCACGGGCTCATCCTCTTCGTCTCGTTGGTTGGGCGGCCGTTCAGTGACGAGATTTACCTCGTCGTATGTGCCTGGGGGGTAGGTGTGATGCTGTTCGAGTGAATCCAGAATCTCGAAAAATTCCCAGGGTGTTGATGGTAAAAAAATTTCCCGAGCAGAAACTTCGCCAAATAGAGGAGGGAAGGCGATTTTCATGCCTGTTGTGAAATCGTGAGGCCATGCAGATATTTTTTTGAGACCTGCAACTGCTCTCCCGTTCTGTGTGCGAGGGAGAAGGCGTGTAAGAAGCTTACCAATATCATTGGCCTCCGCCCCGGTATCCGTATGCCAATTTTTGAGATGCTTTCGGACCAAGCCGCTAATTTCTTTTTCTGTAAACGGCCGTTCTTGCATCCTAGGTTCCGAATTGTAGGGCATATAGATGACAGTATACATGAACTAATCCAATCACCACTAATGTCCACAGAAAAAGAATTATGGGATTCCACCTATCCTTTATATTGCTACCATGAATGGACTTATATGGTAGAACGCGTAGCAAGTGGCACAGACAAAACTGACAAGGTATTTGAGGCGTACGAACGCCTATGGACCGCTAAACAAGGAGGAATCGGAAAAGTGGAGCTTGAAACGATGTACGCAGAGGAGCGTTCGCAACTTTCCCCTGAGGACCAGGCAATATTTGATAATAACGCCCTCTTGAAGATGGTAAGAGAGGGACTCACTGATCACAGTGTTTTTAGTTCCCGCGACGATGACGAGGGAGAAACAAGAGTCTCGAAGCTGCCCTCGATGCCCCGGTCCCCTGCAGAGTTGCTGTCCGTGCAGGAGAAACTACGCTCGGATCTTGTTGCAGCGAAAGAGAAAAATCCAGCACTAGACACGTCGGAATTTGAAAACCAAATTGGATCGCTGAAAGAGGGCGAGCGATGGAAGTGGCTTGAAAGTAGAATTAGATTAGCTCAAGATAATCCGGCGGCGACAACAGCTGCTTCTGATGATGTGCCAGACGCCACATCATCAGTATCCGATGATGAGAAGAGGGCTTGGGAACGGAAACGTGCTGAGTGGAACACAGACGTAACTAAACTTGAAAGATACTTCAAATCATTGCCTGATGATGCGGATCGCGTTAAGTATCTTGAGGATGTGAATGCTCTGCGGGGAGAGATTGTTAAATTGAACGAGACGAATGCGGACCGTTTGGATGTCGAGCGAGCAGTACGCGCCGAAGAAAAACGGCTACAGGGAATAGTGGCGGAGCTCAAGAAAAATCCACCAACAACCGCCACCGTTCCCACTGGAGGAGAGGCATCTACCACGAGGCTCGATGCAAAGAAGCCGCTTCCGGGCTTAACTGAAGCAGAGGACGCGAGGCTGAAAGAGTTATTTCGTAAGCCAAAAACTGAATTGACAGATCCAGAAATTGAAGAACAAGAAACGCTTGCGAGAAAGGCCGGGATAATAAATGGCGGTGAGACAACTACGGCGAAGCCGGCTGCTGCGGGGGGAGGCGCCGACGCTGCGGCCGCGGGTGGAGGAACAACGGATGCGGCTCCAAGTGGAGGCGTTGAAAAATTAAGCGATGCCGAGATAAAAGCGGAGCAAGACAGGTTGGATATTTTGGTGCATAAACGTGACTTTCGAGGGAAGGGAAAGGGTGCAAAGAAGGCAATGCGGGATCGGATCGAGGGGACTAATACAAAAGAGGAGTTTGAGAAAATACAAACCGAGCTCGAGCTGCTTCCTTTGGAGCCTGCACCTGGCACCGCTGGTAAACGGGAAGAGCCAAAAGGAGAATTTATTGATCGGATGATAACCGAAGAAGATGTTGGCCCTGATCGCATACGAAAAGTTGTCGAGCTTCGTCAAGTCAAAAGTGGAAGAGGGTCACGCGTGAAAGAATATGAAATTAGTCGAGAGCGTATCGGGCCTGCAGATGTGGCGCCAACGACTGGTCCGCGGCCGCGTGCTATTCCGCCGGGGGGACTGGAAGGTCCAGAAATTTTCATTCCGAAGCCGCGGGGACCGGAAGATGCTGGGGTTGTGTATTCGCTTGGCGCGGGAATTACTTCAGGCGAAGGGGCTGATCGCAAGCATAGTTTGCCGTACAAGGTTGGTGGCAGTGAAGAGGTGGTGCATGTTGTCGTTAATGCAGACGAAGCAGATGCGTTTATTGCGGCTGAAGTTGCAGCGGGAAGAGACGAAGCGGCTGCACGTTCAGAATTCATCCGCCAACGTCTTGGTTTGCCTGTGCCGCCGAACGCAGTGCAAGTTCGCGAAGCGGAGATACGGGAGAGGATCGGACAAATACCAATGGAGATTGTAGGCAAGAATGTCGTGCAACTCGAATCTCCGCGTGGGAGCGGGATTTTACACCGATATTACGAGGTTAAGTACCTCTGGGGAGAAGAAAAGGACGAACTCGCAGATACAATCCCCGCAGAGGAGTATGAAGAAATGCTACGTGAACACGGAGAGGCCGGTCTGGACGCAGCGTTGGTCCGCAGAATACGAGAAGAACAAATGCAAGCCCAATTGAACGTACCGTTTGACGAAGATGCGCAAGCGGCGGATGCTCGGGCAGAAGTAGAGCGTCAATTGCAGCAAGCGAGAGAGGAAATGAATGCGGATGTTCAGCGGCGAGATAGCAATCCTTTCGATCTGCGACCTGGTCGTGATGAAGTCTGGAGCACGGATGAACAGGCGCTTCCGCGCCGCGGTGGACTGCGCGGAATGTGGGACCGATGGCGCGCACGCAGCGAAACACGCGAGCGGCCGCGCTCGCGTGTGGAGGCACTTCTCCGGGGAGCAGCTGATCGTGTTCGTGCACGTCATTCCGAGGCGGAACGTCTCGGCTTCCGTGAACGTTTGCAGCGATGGGAGAATCATCTTGGCGCAATGGGCCGTGCGGCGTTGGTAGGTGCGGCAAGTGCGCTTATTGTCGGATCCACTCTCGCATCATTTGGTCTTACGGCATTTCCGACCGCAGCGATGCTCCTTATCGCCGCGTCCAGTGGCGTGGCTTCAACGGGCATGCAGCGATACCTCGAGCACATGGAACCGGACTTGAAGTTTAAAAAATTCTGGAGCATCGGAGCGGGGCTTCTGGTTGGTGCGGCGGGAGGTACGGGATATGCCCTTTACAACAATTGGGATGACGTAATGAGAGTGCTTGATAACATCATGGGCGGCACAGGGGCTCCGCCGGATAGTGTACCAGTGCCCGAGACTCCGGCACCTTCTCCCGATTCGACTCCTCCTGCACCTTCAGAGCCATCGGCTGATACTTGGGGGGCTCGCTCGTCAGCCGAGTACACCGTTACCGCGGGCGATGCCGTTGCGCGTCAAGGCCTCGATGGCTTTTTGAAGACACAAGTACTTACTGGAGAAGCGTTTAGTCACTTCACGTCGGGAATGCGCGAGCAGTTTATTGATGCAGTCCGACGTACACTTGTTGAGAATCCGTCGTTCGCGAACGAGTTTATGAACGGTGCCGACGCGGTTATCAGACGCGGTGATCTCGTCTTCCGCGCAGGTGACATCATCAACCCTGATCTTTTTAGGAACCCTGAATTCCTTGATAAGCTGTATGATACGATCGCAACGCACGAGCGCAGACATCTCCTTCGTGGACTTGGTGGGCAAGCGGCTCTCGGGCGATTCATAGAGGATTTGCCAGGAATGTTTCGTCGATAATCTATGAAAACCAATAAAGCATCATTGCAAGAAATACTGGGAGCTGATTTTGCGGAAAAGCTTTTTGTGGAGCTCGGTATTCAACACGACTCGCCGTCCGAACAAGAAGCGGTCTTTTTGGCCGTTGGTACGAATATTATGTCGCATATCATGTTTGAGATTCTTAAAATTGTTCCGCGCGACAAGCATGACGAGCTTGAGCGCTTTTGGGGGAGCAACGACATCAGGGGTATGCGATCGTTTCTTTTGTCGTATATTCCCGAATTGGATCGGTTTATTCAGTACGAGGCTATGAAAGAATTGGAGGCGACGAAGACGCGTGCCGCTGAATTGACGCAAGGCGTATGAGTAATCTGGAGGGTAAGCAACCGCCACCAATTAATCGGAGACGACACAAGGAGATTATAGAAAAAACGGTGGCATTTCGAGATCGTGAAGCGCCCGCCGCACAAGCTCACACTCCAAATCGTCGAAGAGTGTCACGAAGCACTAATGATGGATGGGAAGGAAAGCTTAGTGATGCAATTAAAGATGAATCAGCGCAGGGTGAAGAGCGAAGCGAAGTAACTGTGCAGCGAAGCGCGCCGCCAGTGAGAGTTGAAGAAGTTGAACCGCGTGCCGAGGAGCACGCGACGCGATCAGTTGGAGCAGAGACTTCTTCCGATGCGGCAGGGGTTCGAAGGAGTGCGGTTCGAGCTAAGAAGGCGATTCGCGATGCGGGGAGAAAAATTGAATCAGGCATTTCTGAAGCGACAGACAGGGTTGCTCGCTCTCGGCAAGAACAGAAGCCCGCAGTGCCACAATCCGATCAGACCGCTTCGTCAGAAAAACCATCTCCGCGTCGATCGCTAGCTCAGCGATGGAAGGATCAACATGTGTCACCAGAATCGCAAGAGGTTCATAATCGCGCGATGGAAGCGCGGCGGGCTGCGCGGGCTGAGCAAGGGCCGAGGCGATCACTTGCAAGTCGGGCGTTTGAAGTCACGGCAGACGAAAGAAGGGTGGATAGACCCCGGGAGGACGCGATATACAATCGTTTTCTCAAGGACAATAATGTTGATAATTTCGAGCATGACGTCCGTACGATGGTCCAGGATGCAACCGGAATAGCTGGTGAAAAAAGGTTTGCGCGTATTGAGGACATGAAAAAGGGGCTGCACTATTTACGGAGCAGGCTCGAAAGCGTCGCGAATAGTGAGCGGGTAAAGGAAATGAATGTTGATCAGGAAAAAATCGACCGTCTTCAAGCGGCGGTTGATTTTGTTGGTAACCACATTGACGCATTACCGGAGTCGCCTGCACTTGTGCGTGACGAGCGCTCGGTGTGGCGACGAACTAAGGATTGGTGGACCGCATGGGACAAACATCCCGAGAGAGCTAAGATAATTCGCGACTGGGTAGAAAGTGGTGAAGTCGTTGAAGGAAAGCAGTTGTATGGTAAAGAATGGCAACGACGAGAGGCGGTTGATCGTGCAATCGGGACGAGATTATACCAACAAGCCAATGCTGCGAGTCGCCTTGAAATGTCACGGTTTATCTTCCAGGTTGAAGATCTTGATCGAATGGCGCTCAGTCCACAATGGGTGCAGTTTTTGAAGACCTTTGGTGCTGGAGTAGTAGCAATGGTATTGCATGTAACTGTTACATCTAAGTTGGGATTTACACCTGGAAGTGGAGGAATGGCTTCGGCGGGCGTTGCTGGAGTTTTACGTCATATCTTGCACGCTCCTCGTAGACCAGGGCGACCCGCTGATGAGCGAGAAGGGTTGCATACACTTGCGCTCATTGTGACGATGCTTTTTGCGACAACAGCTTATGATGTGAAAGGGGGCATTGACGCTTTAACAGACCGAATACGAAATCTATGGCCATGGTAAATAATATTAATCTCGAAGCACTGTTTGGCGCCAGCGCTTCGGACGAGGTTCGTGGTGCGCTTGGCGTAGCGGGGGATACGCTGGAGCAGCAGGAGAAATTGCTCGCCCGACTCGGCGCTGTAGTTTTTAACGGCATCCTGATTGCGATAGTCGAAGCACTGCCGGAGAAAGCACGTCCAGAGTTCAAAATGCTTCTTGAGGAGGGTAAGGCAGAAGAGACGCGTTCGTATCTTTTAAAATACATTCCTGATTTAGACGGATGTATGCGGGACGCCGCGCGAAAGGAGGTCGAAAACGTGCTCAAGGCAGCAGACGCAGAATCCTAATTTCTTGCTACAATTATTGCGATGTATCTCAAATCCGTTGAGCTTTCGGGGTTTACCCAGCACCAAACCCCGCACTTTCATTATCCCACTCCGTGTGCGATCAAGCGTTTTAGAGGAACAATGAGCATGCAAAAAAGTCGCTTCACGTTCCGAAGAAAGTGAGGGGTTGGTTCATGGGCAGGAGTCGTTTGGGAAGAAGACCGCTATGCGAGGA
>JBAQPT010000068.1:0-7295 GCA_049306055.1 Minisyncoccia bacterium
GGGGATGGATATGTGGCGATTTCTCGTCGTCGATAAAAAGCAGGCGGACATCATTCGCGCGAAGCATCACAAAAAGAAGGCCGGGTTCGGTTCGATCAAGGTGACGGCAACGATCGGGAAATCGAAATGGGCAACCTCGATTTTCCCTGACAAAAAATCCGGCTGCTACGTCCTTCCGCTCAAAAAGCAAATTCGCCGCGCCGAAGATATTGATGCAGGCGACTCCGTCACTTTTACGCTTGAGGTGTAGTGGATTTCTCGCCAGCAAGGGCGTACCATACTCGCAGATTGAGATGGCGGCAACGGAAGGAAAGCCGATGACAGCACGGCTGGACTTGCTCATGAGAATTAATCCCGATTTCGCGACGGCCTTGCAAAAGGGCGAGCCGTGGGCGCTTAAGCATGCGGATGCAGTTCGCGGGCTTGATGGACAGGCTTCGCGGCGTCATCCTGAGCGTGCGTTCAAGGAAGACGGCCACACGCGGCGCAATTGGTGCGGCACCTGCGCTTTCAAGGGCGGATGCGTCATCTGTGATCTTGATGGGGATCATGTTGGGATGAAAGGCCATATCGAAAAATACGATTACTGAATTGATCGTGCAGACGATCACACCGCTTCGGCTCACGAGTCGAAGCGGTTTTGTTTGAGTGGATTTTTGTCCGATGAACAGCTAGGATGCCGGTGGGCGTTTCTAATGAGAGGGCGTCCTGTGCAACAACAGAGAGAAGAGGAATAAAATGCAACGAAGAGGTAAACTGGGCCTGTTCATCTTCGGGCTCATTCTCGTCGGCCTCGTGACAATGTCGCGAGCGCAAGAGGACAGACCGACGATCCCGCCGCAACCGCTCCCGAATCCCGTGTGTCTGGCCCTCCCCGGCTGTCAGGCGGTTCAAGACCTGTGGGGTGCGATCGCCCTTCTGCGCCAGGCGGACATCACTCTCAGTGGCGAGCTCAGCCGGCTTCGTGAACAGCTGCGCCAGATCCCGCAGCCGAGCCGGCGCATTTGCGTCTTCCACCTCGAGGGACGACTCGTCGGATTTATACCGGCAACGGCAAACGCTCGTCCTGAGGCGTGTACTGGGTACCTTGGTCGATTCGGAGCGCCGAATCCGACGGCATCGTACGGCTGCCTCAACGAGTCCGGATTCAGTGAGGGCGGAAACGCCGAGCACTGGCGGAATAACTGCTAGGTAGCACTTTCAGAACCGTGCTTCATCACGCCCCGTCGCAGCAATCGTCTGCGGCGGGGTATTTTTTTTGAGTGGATTTTTTGTACAGGAAGCGTAGGATACAAAGTAGTTTTGCGATGGAGGAAAACATGCAGCAGAAAGCAGGATGCCCGAACGTACACACAACTCGAAGAGGGCGGCTCGAGAAGACCTTGATGCGGAGCAATCTTACCGACGAGATTTTGCTTCGGGCGCTCGCGGTTCTTGATTCTCAGAGGCCGAAGCTGAAGCCGAGCGTACAGATGTTCAGGCTCTTTCATGGGCTGGACGGGGTAGCGCTGATGCAGTCTGAGGTGATCGCAGCCCAGCTCGGCGTGACGAAGATAAGGGTTCGTTCAGGTGTCGCCGACACGCAGATACGTTTGCATAACCCATATGTGTGGGAGCAAAGCGCGCTATGACAGCCGGCGCGGGAAAGCTTTCCCGCGCCGTTCGATTTGAAAATCCTTTCCACGCTCTACGTTGTTTGAATTTTCAAATGTATGACCCCGGCAGCGATGCCGGGGTCGGTTTGTCAATTCAAGCGGCTCGAGCTGGGAGCTTTGGTTTCGTCCGCGACTTTAAACTCGACACCGAGGATTCTGCCAGCCTCACGTTCTATGAAGCTGGAGATCTCCGGTATAAGGTCGACTTCTGTCGCAACCAGTTTGCGAAACGTCTCCGTTTGGAATTGCAGGATCAGCAACGTCATTTGTATGTCGGTGAACCGATTGGCATAGAGCGTCGCCATATACGCGACAAACATGACGGCAAATCGTTCGCATTCCGACTCATGTGGCATGTCTTCCTCTGCCTTAAACGCTGCGTCAGCGAGCATTTCTTGACCAACAGTAAAGTAATGCTCATCGAGTCGGCTCAGTTGGAAAAATGCTCTAACAGCCGCTTCACTGGCCATTGGCGTCGTCCTTGGTTCGAGCCACGTCTGCGCACAATCTATCGCCCCTGCGATCCGGGGTCAATGTGGCTTTTCTTCCATTTCAAAGTAGGATGCTCGCGGAAGGGCTCCAATGACGGAGACCCGCCCCTGCCTCTGTGCAGGAATCATGGAAGGGTAGAAGTCATGAAATTATTTCCCGTGCTGGCTGGTGCGCTGTGCATCTTGGCAATCCCGGTCGTCGGCAGAAGCGTGCATGCGCAACAACCAACACCGACACCGTCGTGTCGGCAGGTGCAGAACTGCGATGTCGTCAAGAATCTTCAAGGCACCGTCGCTCGCCAAGATCGCGAGCTCACTGCGATGAAGGAGCGCATCCGGCTTCTCGAAGCAAGGCCAGTGCCGTCTGATCCGTCGGCCGACATCTTAACGCTCAAGAACCAAGTCGCCACGCTCATCGGTCCACAAAAATTCTGTTTGTTCGGCGTCGGCGATCAGAATGATCGGTCGTGGCTTAGATTTGTTCCAGTGCCGCACGCATGGGATGTTGGTGAGTGCTCGGCGCTTGTCAGAGAGGCCGGCAACAGCGGAGCTGGTGCGCTTTTCTCAGGCATAACGATCGTCGCGGCGGCGTGCATTTTCCCGGCTCCGATCGTTGATCAGAAGGGTTGGCGGATGTCGGTAGGTACCGAATTTGCCGTCGGTCAGCACAAGGGAGGAATACCGAAAGAGAACTGCGGGTGGAAGAACGCGAATTGATCTGCGCACGTGCGCGTGTGCCTCGGGCTCCGTTCGGAAGGACGGAGCCCTTTTATATTGAGTGCATTCCTCCATTTTCCGCTATAATCCTCGCATGGCCGGGGAAGCACAAAAGACGATAGCGTATATCGATGGCGCGAACCTCCACAAAGGAGTCGAGTCCGAGAAATGGAAACTCGATTATCGAAAATTTCGTTCATGGATCCGGCAGAAGTTTGGCGTGAGCGAAGCATTACTCTTCATCGGTCTCATGCCAAAGAACGCAAGCCTCTACACATCGTTACAAAACTCCGGATACAAATTGGTTTTTAAAGAAGTGGTATATGACGGAGAGGGAAAAGCGAAAGGGAACTGCGACGCTGATCTCGTATTGAAAGCCGCACGAGATCATTTCGAGAATGGCGTCACATCCGTCATTATCGTATCCAGCGATGGCGACTATTCTTCGCTCGTCAAATTTTGGATCGAAAAGAAAGTGCAGTGCACAATCGTGTCGCCCGCATCAATCAAGCGTTGTTCCATCTTGCTCAAACGAACCGGTGCGCCGATTGTGTACTTACAGGAAGTGCAGCACAAACTAAGGCTTGGCCAAAAATGAAAAGGCCCCCGGCACGGACGAATCCGTACAAGGGTCCCTTTCGTAGTGATGGGGCAAGTATACCCAGCGCTCCGTTAAAATCAAGTGAATTTCGGGCCCGTATCAGAGGAGGGTATAATCCTTAACATGTGGCTTGCATATGCACTCGGCGCGTCGGTGTTTTGGGGCATGTCCTATGTCATCAGCGAACATATCTACAAACACATATCCGTCTTGAGCGGCATCGCGGCGATATTGTTTGTTTCCGGCCTCATCCTCGGACTCGTTTCGCTTTTCACCGGAGCGCTCAGCAAAGACGCGGCAATCATCCTTTCTTCGAGCAGAGTGGCCGGGCTTCTCGTCGCGGGAATCGTGCTTCTTACCATCGCAGAGTTGTGCATTGGATTTTCCATCGCGCACAAAAACGCGACCATCGCAGGCCTGATCGAGATTTCATATCCCATTTTCATCGCGCTCTTTTCGTACCTGCTTTTCAGCGAGAACAATCTGAATTTCGCAACTGTTATGGGAGCGATCCTCATCTTCTCCGGCGCCGGGGTCATCTATGCGTTCAATCGGTGAGGGTGGTGGCGATTGAACGGATTCCTCCGTTTTCCGCTATAATCCGCGCATGAACCACATCTGGAACATCGGCAGTGCGAAAATCACGGCAATTGTTGAAGTCGAAGCGGGTGATATTGTGCAAAGCGGAATGCCGGACGCGACGCCGGAAAATGTCAAAAGAATAGCCTGGCTGCAACCGCATTTCGCCGATACAGAAGGGAATCTGAAAGGTGTCGTGCAAACGTTCGGCATTGAGATTGGGGGAAAGAAAATTCTTGTAGACACCTGTATTGGCAACGCGAAAGAGCGCACTGATTTGCCGACATGGAACAATTTGCAGACCGATTTCCTTGCGCGTCTCGAAGCGGCAGGATTTTCGCGGGAAAGTGTCGATATCGTCATTTGCACGCACATCCATTGTGATCATGTGGGTTGGAATACGATGCGTAGCGGCAATGCGTGGGTGCCGACATTTCCCAATGCCAGGTATCTTTTTGTCCAAGGGGAATTCGACTATTGGAAGGAACGTCCGGCTGTGGAAATACCCGATGATCATGCGGGCTTTGCGGATTCCGTTCTTCCGATTTTCGAAAGCGGGCTTGCTGATTTTGTTGCGGGCAATCATCGCGTTCTCGAAGGTGTGTCGCTTATGCCAACGCCGGGACACACGCCGCACCACGTGTGCGTGAAAATCGAATCGGAAGGAACGAGTGCGATCATAACGGGGGACGTTCTCCATCATCCATGCCAGCTTGCGCATCCCGAATGGAAAGTACTCTGGGATACGGATAAAGAAATGGCAATCAAAACGCGGCACGACTTTTTCCAAACCTGTGCCAATTCCGGAATTCTCGTTATCGGCTCGCATTTCTCCGCACCGACTGTTGGGCATATCGTACGCGATGGCACGGCGTATACATTTAAGACAGAGGAGAGAGGCGAGTTATAATCCGCGCATGCAAGATGACGCAACTGCCGAGGAGGCGAAGCGGTATGCAAAAACCTCGTTCTCCGCGTTTATGAAAGATGGTCCGATTGAAGAAAGAGAGCAGATGCTCGAGATAGTGGTCCGTCGTTCAAACGCTGATCAGCGTGATCTCGTAGAACGTTTCGACAAGCAGCAGAAAGTGGGGGTGACCAGTTAGTCCGAAAAAGTACCGTGCCATTGCGGGGCTGCGGGGTGCAAGGGGGTTTTGTGATATTTAAAAAGCTTTACCGCGGACCGATTGCATCGGTCCGCGGCACTGTTGTCGCGTGTCACCCGCGTTCGTACATCGAATAGGCGAACGCCGCGGGCACAAACACATAGAACTGTCCGGTCTCGAGAATCGCGAATCGTTCCTGAGCCTCTGCATCATCAAGCCGTTTAGTTCGCCACCTCGGCGGTTTCCTATCAACAAATCGCGCATGCATCGCCGTGCGGCAGTCAATTGCTTCTGGATCATGACGGTGCAGAGGGCCCGTGATCGTCCCTCGAGCTCGCATTTGGCAGACATTCACCTGGTTGAACGCGCCGTAGAGGTACAGTTCTTTCGGTGTGTTGCCGATGAGGCGGAGCGTCTCCAGGTCACTCACGCAGATGAGCACTTTCATGCTGTCATTGTTGCGCACGAATCGCGCACAGTCTCGTTGCGCGCGAGCATCCCACGGTTCGACATAGTAATTGTCCTCATTGAGAGGCTTTAAGAACAAATTCCAGATGTCAGACAAGTGTACCCACCCCTCAAGGTTTGGCAGTGCGGTGTAGCGCGTCATCGACAGCCTCTTTGCTAGAGCCAAGTCTGTGGAGATACTAGGCGAAGACCGCGCATTGTCAAAGCGATCGAGTATTGAGGCGCACGAGCGTGGTCGATTGAAAGTTAGATTTCGAATCCGAAAAAGTACCGTGTCATTGCGGGGCTGCGGATTGTAAAGGGGAATCTTAGGAAATTTATTGGAAGAGCTCGTTTATTCGTGTTTCGAGATCTTTCTCGTCAGATTTATATTGATAGTACTCATCCTTGAAATAGTCAGACGCCTCATCTTCTTCCCGTACTTTCTCGCTGTTTGAGTCAGCAATTTCATCGGCGTCAATATCAAATAATTGATCCATAACACTAAGTTCTTCAAACCCGAACTTTTTATTCAGTGCATTTCCCTCGTCGTACAGTTCATTCAAAACATCCTCAATCTCGACAGTCTCGGTCAAATCTGAGACCTCTTCGCCACTCCACCTAATATCGGAAATTCGTGCTGACCAATATTCTTCGAGCTTACGCTTTACAAGCGCATTATTTTCTGGCTCCGCAACGTATTGCACGTAGTCTTCCTTGTAAGGATCAAATAAATTCAGAACGGCCTCCATACTTGTATCAGTGTAGGAATGTTCGAAAAGCCAGTTAATGATTTCTTCCCACCTTTTGATAACAACGGCCCTTGTCGACTCATGTTGCGCGACCTTACTAAGCAGGTGAGTTAACTGGCTGGGCTGAAGCGGCCCCATGGTCTGCAGATCCAGTTGACCGAGGTGACGAGCAAGATCTTCCTCGATCATCTCGAATGGGAACGTCTCAATATAGAACAAGAGTAATTCGAGTATTGCCGAGCCACCAGCAAAATTCTCTAGTTCAGTCTCTTTTTTACGACAAACGTTAAGAAGGGTTTCTAATTCTGATTCGGCAATTTCCACAAAACCTTCTTTCTGAAAACCAAAACTCGTTGTAAGTTGGGAATCGTATTTGGCGGATTGAAGAATACGCCACTTTTCGTCAGGGTTTTGGTTGAGAAAGTTGATGAGGAAATCGACAATTGAGGGATTGAAGAAGTTGAAGAGTACCAGGTTTCCAGATCTTCGTTCTGATTTAAGAAAACTACCGAGCAAATGCTTCACTCGGAGGGCAAAAACACTTGTTTCTCGCTTGAATCCATTTTCGCGGATTTCGAAGTCAAGGCGCGAATCAAACGCTGATGCTAATTCCGTCTCAGTAACATTTTCTCCTAGGCTAAAGAGTGTTTGCAAAACAAAACGAGAATACTCGTCGATCTGTGTTAAATACGAATCTCTCCACACATCACTAGGGTTATCGAGGTTTCCAAGAATGAAGGGAACGTAGTTTTCGGGGTCAACTTTACTAACCCTCAATGGGTCGGTAGCGAATTCAATGAGACGAGGGTTGTAGTTTTCGTGATCAATTATTTTCCAATAATTGCCATCTTCTCGTATTTTAGCGACGTACGAATCACCTAAGCCAAGAAAGTATAGGTGGTTGTAAAGTATAAGAGCTTTATCCCATCTACTATAATCTTCAACTT
>JBAQPT010000069.1:0-10372 GCA_049306055.1 Minisyncoccia bacterium
TCTTTGCCGCGCCCCATGATCGACTCCGACAACTACGACTTCTCTTTTTCGGGTATTAAAACTGCGGTAAAACGACTCGTCGAAGCAAAGGAACCGCTCTCGGACGATATGAAAAAACAAATCGCGCTCGAATTTGAAAACGCAGCGGCCGAAGTTCTCATCGCAAAAACAATGCGCGCTATCGAAGAATTCAATGTCGAAACAGTACTCATCGGCGGCGGCGTCTCGGCTAACACGCATATCCGCACACAGCTTGCGCAAACATTGAAAGACTACGGCGCGTCGACGAAACTTCTTGTCCCGCAACCAAAATTCGCAACCGACAATGGCCTCATGATCGCAATCGCTGGCTATTTCCGCGCGCAGAAAGGTGAATGCGCCGAACCTGATTTAATTCGCGCGCAAGGTAATTTGAGATTAGCATAAATAAACTATACGAAAATAACTACCATGGTAGTTATTTTCGTATAGTGAAATTGACGAAAAAAACCTCAAACGACAACCTCAAACTCGCTCAAAGCTAATGGGTCTTGCGATTAGCGTGGTGGCCCACACTTCCGCAAGACCCGTCCGCCGCGTCTCCTCCCGAGACTTGGGGTTACGCTCCTTGTACCACCCCGATCTGAAGCAGGGATGAACAAAACCGCACTTAGTGCTAGGATGGCTCGATGGAGCCACGAAACGGCGTACCCGAGGAATTCTTGAAGCCTTACAACCCGGCCGAAGCGGAGCCTGCAACGATCGCGCTGTGGGATAAAAGTGGCTACGCAAACCCCGACAAAATGATTGCCGATGGTCTAATAGCAGCCGATGCTGAGCCATTCTCAATCGTCCTTCCCCCACCAAACGTAACTGGCACGCTTCACATGGGTCATGCATACGAAGACTCTTTGCAAGACGCATTTGTCCGTGCGGCACGCATGCAGGGCAAGAAAACACTTTGGATTCCCGGCACCGACAGCGCGGCTATCGCAACGCAAGCAAAAGTCGAGGGCGAGATCTACAAAAAAGAAAAGAAAACGCGCTACGATCTTGGACGCGACGAATTAATAAAGCGTATCGAGGCATTCACGGAAGAAAGTAAAAATACAATTATCAACCAAGTGCGCGCACTTGGCGCATCACTCGACTGGAGCCGCTACGCGTACACGATGGATGAGCCGCGTTACGAGGCGGTTATGACGGCGTTTGTGCGTATGTACGAAGCCGGACTCATCTACCGCGGCAATCGCATCGTTAACTGGGACCCGAAACTGCAAACGACTGTCTCTGACGATGAGATCGAATATGTTGAGCAAAAAGATCCTTTCTACTTTTTCCAATACGGCCCATTCGTAATCGGCACCGTGCGTCCCGAAACGAAATTTGGCGATAAATACGTCGTGATGCACCCTGATGATGTGCGCTATTCAGAATACAAACATGGCCAAACAATAGACCTCGAGTGGATCAATGGCCCTATTACGGCGACTGTCATTAAAGACGAGGCTGCCGATATGGAAATGGGGTCGGGTGTGATGACCATAACGCCTTCTCACTCAGCCGTCGATTTCGAAATAGCGCAGCGCCACGGGCTCGATGTTGAACCAGTCATCGATGAGCGCGGCATTCTTCTTCCGATTGCCGGAGAATTCGCAGGGCAACATATTAAAAAAGCTCGCGCGCTGATCGTTGAAAAGCTGCAATCAAAAGGACTGGTGCCGAAAATTGATGAAGCGTACGTTCACAATGTCGCAACGAACGGTCGCGGTGGCGGCACGATCGAGCCGCAGATTAAAAAACAGTGGTTCATCGCGGTGAATAAGAAAGTGAAATTTCCTGACGGAAAAGAGCGTACGCTGAAAGAATGGATGCGCGAAGCGGTAGAAAGCGGCGGCATTAAAATCTTGCCGGGCAATTTCGAGAAAATTTATTTCCATTGGATCGACAATCTTCGTGACTGGTGTATTTCACGTCAGATTTGGTTTGGTCACCAAATCCCGGTGTGGTATAGGGGCGACGAGATTCATTGCTCCGCAAATGGTCCGGATGATGCCACCTGGGAGCGCGATCCTGATACTCTCGACACGTGGTTTTCTTCAGGACTTTGGACACTCTCGACACTGGGCTGGCCCGAAGAGACGCCGGATTTCAAGACGTATCACCCGACCACACTTATGGCCCCGGGCTATGAAATCCTTTTCTTCTGGGTTGCGCGAATGACGCTTATGAGCGGTTTTCTTGTTGGACAGATTCCTTTTAAGACCGTCTACTTGCACGGTATCGTCCGTGATAAAACAGGCAGAAAATTTTCTAAATCCCTCGGCAATGGCATAGATCCACTTGATCTCATAAAGCAATACGGCGCCGACGCGGTGCGCATGAGCCTTCTGGTGAGCGCGGCGCCGGGAAACGATATTAAATACGATGAATCGCGCGTGCGCGGATATAAAATGTTTGCCAACAAGTTGTGGAACATCACGCGGTTCGTGCTTGAAAGTGGCACCTCAGATGCAGAACTCAATGACGCAGACACTGCGTTACTGGCTGAAGTAAAAGAAATAACAGCAAAAGTCACAAAAAATGTTGCAGAGCATCGTCTCGATCTTGCCGCAGACGCTGTATATCACTATCTATGGGATCGTTTTGCTGCGGAAATTATCGAAGAGTCGAAATCGATTTTCAAAGGAGATGATGCAGCAGCAAAATCTTCACGCGCACGGCTTCTGTACGAAACACTCACGATTTCTCTCAAACTCCTCCACCCCTTCATGCCATTTGTCACCGAAGCAATCTGGCAAAAGCTTCCGCAAAAAGACAGCGACCTGTTGATGGTCGCAAAATGGCCTCAGTAACGCTGCTACAATAGCAGCATGTTCGAGGGAGCGCTCCAAAGTTATGTAATCGCAATTGGCGGTGGCATTTTCCCTGCACTCGCGTGGCTGTGGTTTTGGCTGAAAGAAGATTCGCGCCATCCGGAGCCGCGTCGCCTCATAGCGCTGGCCTTCATCGCGGGCATGCTCACCGTCATCATTGTCATCCCCCTCCAGAAATTCGCGGCGCAATTCATTGCAACGCAAACGCTGGTATTTGCGACCTGGTCCTTCATCGAAGAGTTCGCAAAATACATCATCGCCTGGCTGGTCGTCCTGCATCGTCGCGAAAACGACGAGCCGATTGATGCGGTCATTTATCTCGTCGCGGTTGCACTTGGTTTTGCAGGGCTTGAAAATGCGCTGTTCTTACTCTCTCCACTTGCCGGAGACACGGTCGCGTCCACCATCATGACGGGAAACCTGCGCTTCATCGGTGCGACGCTTCTTCATGTGTTCTCGTCCGCGATCGTGGGCATCGCGCTTGCATATGCCTTCTACAAACCCAAGATCATTCGCGAATGGTACGCGGCGGTCGGAGTTATCCTCGCCGCCCTTTTGCACACTCTCTTTAACTTCCTTATACTGAACACGGCAGACGGGCAGATTTTGCGCACGTTTGCTGGAGTCTGGATCGGCGTTATCGTCGTCCTTGCTGCACTTGAATTTGTTAAAAGAATCCACCCTCGTCTTTCGGGTAGGAGGTAATGTTATACTGGAAACCATGTCAAAACCCTCGTTCTTTCAGCGCCTCACCGGCACTGCTGCCCACGACCAATACGACGACTTTTTAGATGATCCGCAAACGCATCGTGTGCCTTTTTCTGGCAGCGGGCCGACTCGCCATGCGCAAGTTTCTCATAAAGTGCAACCGCAGGAAGAAAACTGGCCACAAGAGGAGGAGGGCCAGGGCGAGCTTGCCGTCGACGTCTACCAGACCCCCGACGCAATCGTCATCAAGGCGCTTGTCGCTGGTGTGCAGCCACAAAGTATTGATATTTCCCTCACCCGCGAAATGCTCACCGTTTCCGGCATCCGTTCTGATGAGCGTGAAGTCGAAGAGGAAAACTATTTCCAACGCGAATTGTATTGGGGTACGTTTTCCCGCACTATTCTTCTACCCGAAGAAGTCGACGTCGAGCGCGCCGAAGCAAGTGAAAAGCACGGTGTCCTCATGGTTCGTTTGCCGAAAATCAACAAGAAACGCGAGACGAAATTGAAGGTGCGAATGCGGTAGAGTGGTAACTTCTGCAGCAAAAACGCCCCTGAGGGGCGTTTTTGCTGCTAAACTTTGGTGCTTGGGGGCAGGATCGAACTGCCGACCTACCGCTCTTCCGAACGACATTGGACTATATCATCATCCTTGTGCACGGCGTGCACCGAGGATGGCAGGCGCTTCGAATGCTCTCGCACTCTACTCCCCGAAGGGATAGTCTCTACACCTTTCCCTCGATTTCTCTCAGGACTTGGCTCGGGATTGTCAGATTGCTCTGGTGTCCCCCGAATTCACCTGCTTTTCGATCTGTTTTTCAACAGAAAGGCCCGAAGAATTCAGGCGGACGCTCTACCACTGAGCTACCCAAGCAGCCCGCCTAGCGTATCATATTTTAATTGTTTTTTCACGCCCTCAATCCAGCCCATAAGTTCATAAAATTTCTCCGTTTGCGCGATTTGAATTTGGACAGTTCCGTACGGTAAGCGGTTGAAGGGTCTCTTGTGCTTACTGGCAATGCTTACCATATTTGTTGTCTTTCTAAATGTACTAAGCGGCAACCCCGTAACTTCGAGCCAATATTTCAACGCGTTTCTTTCGTTGATGTGATCATATAAACGCATAAAGACGCACATCCGTTCAGCGGGAATCTCGAGTATTTCTTTCGCAAAACGCACAAATGCACGAATCATGTCTGGGTCTGAATTTACAAAGCTGATCGGATGCGAAGTTAAAATTCTCCCGTCTCTCACTTTTTCACGCTTATATCCTTCGGCCCAATACAAAACAGCCCCGATGATGCGTAGTGTACTTCGGTCAATGGTTGAAATTTGTTCTTGGGCCCGATTTTTGATCATTTCTGCACGCTTCCGAGCATGATACGTTTGCATTTTATTGCGCTGTATCAAAATTTGAGATCCAATTCCAAGTCGCTTTGAAAGTCGGTCATTGGCTTCTTTGGAAAGCACCAGATCACGAAACCAACCAGACAAGGTTGATTTTGGGATACTCAATGCATCGCGAATTTCGTTGTAGCTGTACCCCCTCATCCGCAGCTTCATCGCCGCCTCTTTTTTCGTACCCATATCTGATTCATAAGTATACCTCGTGGGTACGAGTTATGAACACGTAAAATACGTGGAAAACTACTATCCGCCGTAAAGCGACCGCAGTTGCTCCATATAGTGGTTTATTTGCCCAAATTGCGTCTGTGCAGCAGCGCTCGTGCCCTGCATCTGTTCGTACATCTGAAGTGTCGATTCGAGCATTGGCGCAATGTACTGCATGTAAAACCAGAGCGGCACGATAATGAGCACAACCCAGACGATCACTTTCACAATGGCGCCCACAAAGGAGGAACGCCGCATTGCGCGAAGCATGCGGTTGTTCTCGCGCGAGAGGCGCAAGAGTTCCTCCATTTTGTCTCCTTCGTATTCAATGCCCATAGCGTGCTACTGGTTCGCCTCAATACATCTTTTTGAAGATGTATTGAGGTGCTTTCGAATTAGAAAGGCCGGTGGGCCTTTCTGCTTCCAGAAAGAAACCCTTGGTCCCGCGCCTCTGGCGCGGGGTTTCTTACATCATTCCGCCCGGAGCTTTGACGCTGCAGGTTTCGCACGAATGACAGTCGAGCTTGATCGGTGTCGCCATGACGCCGAGGATAAGCGCGTTCCAGAAGAGGAAGAGCGGATCAAATTGGCCGATCGGAGCCTGACGAATAACGGAAATCCACGCGAGGACAAAACAAAGCGCTGCAAGGCCCCACAAGATTTTCCAAAGCCAGCATTTAATAAGATGCTTTCCTACTTTCATATCAATAATGTTGGTTACTACTATCCTGCAATGATACCAAGCCGCGCCGCTATCGCGGCGCGGCTATCCACACCCTTGTGCTGCGCGTCCGGAGTGGTACGATGGCGAGGTATGCAAATGGGCAAAGGCCAAGGTATCTCGTGTTCCGGTTCTCTCACCCCTTGAGGGCCGACCTTTGCCATTATCTCCAAAACATGATAGCAAAAGCGGGTCCTCAAGGACCCGAGTTCGTTTTAGGAGGGACCAATGGATCTTTACAGCGTTCAAATTCTCGTCAGAAAACCCGGCGAGGAGACGCCTCGCATTCTCGAAATTGCGGCAGACACGAGCCAAGCGGTTCGCGCAATGGAGATAGATCGAACGAAAATCTGCGCGGGATATGTAAGCGTGAAAGTGCGAAGTTCTTTGGCGGGCGCACAGAAAATGCAGCAGCGTGGCTTAACCGTGAAGAAGGTCTAGTGCAAGGCCGCGAGGGATACAGTCTCCCCCGCGGCTTCGTTTTTTGTTCACGCGTGATAGAGTTTTCCCACGCCCTTGTAGTTCAATGGATAGAACAAGCCGTTCCTAATGGCTTAATGTCAGTTCGATTCTGGCCGAGGGCACCAAGTCGTTTTCATCACCTTCTAAAGGCTTTTTTTGATTGAAAACCCACGACAATTCGGGTGTTCCACCGATTACATCATGATATGTTGGAATCTCCTCAAAAACCAAAGACCAGTATGCTTCCCGTGCGGCTTTGTTCCTTGCCGATAGAAGGAAGTAGGCAGGGTGTTCCATCACCTTCCTCACACGACCAATAAACTCCTCCAAGTCCTTCTCCGTCACCTCAAGTTTGTCTCGTTGCCCCAAGGCGTTCTGCTCTTGTCGCTTCAAATCCTGTATCTCATCCTGAATCGCCGTCTTCATCTCCTCATCACCGGCTGAATTTGCGGCAATAAAGGCTCTGGCTGCCTCCGCTTTGCGTGATTTGAGCTCCGACACCAATCGCCCCACATCCGCGGCAGCCTCAGACACTTTTGCATGCTTCTCGTGGAATTTGTTTGTAAGGACGAGAGCAAAGGCATCCCACGTCTCCGTATCGAACGAGAGGTCATCAAGAAAAGTCCTCACCTGCCTGTCGAATTCTTTTTTACTCACCCCCAGCCGTTTGTGTCCTCGCTCACAATGGTAGGCAGGATGGTGTTGCCCATTCCTGCTCCGCGACGCACTGCCCTTGAACGGCTTTATAACCCCAAGATCCTTGCAAATGGGACATGGAAGAAATTGAAAGGGGTAGAGCGGGTTGTCATTCGTGCGGGCTTCCGGCTTGTAGTTCTTGTGCATCTTCAACTTTCCATCCGACAACTCCTCGATGAACCATTTTCCCTTGTTGATTTTGTTGTATTGCTCAATCGTCCACAACCCTTTCCATTTCGCTTTCACCGCCTCCCCAAGCATCCACGTAGTGTCATAGTTCACGGCGCAAAGGGCAGTACGTTGTTTGATTTCTTGTAGCCGCTTTACCGTCAGGGGCTTCCCACCTTTTGTTCCAATCGGACTCTTGCCCTCTTTGTCCCACCGGTTTGTCGTCTTGGTGAGGAAACCCATTGCATTCACCCGATCTACCACCTCTGTATCGCTGTATCCGGCTTCAAGTAATTCCCCCATAGCGATGTAGTACTTTGCTCGTTTGTCATCGTACTCTGCAACACTTTTCTTTTTACGCTTCCCATTCTCGGACACTTGCACATATTTATTCTTGTAGCCGTCATGCACTTCTCGAACCGCGTATCCTTGTCGTCGATTGCGTATTGCTTGCCCTATCATCCTCGTCAAATTGTCCCGCAGCTCATCCTTTGCCCGATTTGCCTCGAATAGTTCGGCTGTCTTGCTCGGACGGTACTTGCTCCATTTGAACGACACCCCCAAATCTTCCATCGAATTCTTTGAAGGCTGAATGATTCCTTGCACGTCCACCATCTCTACCCCAAGCTCGTCCAATTCCATCTGCATTTGCTCGTAGGTCATGCTTCCGGCTCTGGTGAAGCGGTTGATGGCGTAGCAGATGTAGTACTTTTGGCGGAGGTCTTCGGGATGTGCCTTGTTGTATTCCCGAATGCTTTGTTTGATTGCCTCGAAGTTCTCACGCTCTTCAATGTCTTTGTATTCGAGTCTTCCGGAGATTGTCGTATTCCACACACCCATCACCTCGGCATGGAGCGATGTAGCCTTGTTCTCGCAGGAGAAGGTTTGATATTCATGGCTCTCTCCCTCGCGCTGTTGTTTCGTGCTGCTGACGCGGGTTTCAATCCACGCCAGAGCTTCAAACACCGCATCAAGTATTTGTGTCATATCTGCTTCTGTTCCAAACTTCCATCGGGGTTGAGGAACGTTCGGCTCAGGTTGCGAATGATGAAAAGACGGATGCCTTCAAGAACACGTTGCATATCGGGAGCGTGAATGCCGGTGGTCGCGTGTCTCGGTTCCTCTTTGCGTTCTTGCCACCATGCGTACATAACATCGGCAGCGTGATCCATGTAATCAAGCCGTTGTTGCAATTCATCGTCAGAAATTCCCTCAGCGTGTGTGCCAAGGGCTGTGCGGAATTCTTTGAGCGAGACAGGCATGCATATAGCGTAGCGCACCGAGACCCACACCACGCCTTTTGAGGAGGTGTGCATAACCGGCTACACCACGAATATTTAAGCAAAAGCGGTAGAAGAAACAGCCCCGAACGTCCGTACACAGAACATCACCACCCATTATTGTCGACACCGATGCTTGGCTTGATGATTTAGGTGCAAAAGAGAGAGCCGGAACGCTTCCAAGACACTCACCAGCCGAGCTTGAAGTTATGGGAACCACCCCCAACGTTCCATTTCTTGGCTCTAAATGGTAGTATCACGAGCAATGAAAACAGTTGGCATCATAGGCGGTTTGGGGCCAGAGACGACGTCCGAGTTCTATCTGGACATCGTTTTTTCCTGCTACAAGAGAGATAAGAGCCAGCGACCCCATGTACTTATGGCGAGTGTCCCGTTGCCATACCAGATTGAAGAAGATCTGATAACCAAGAACGAAGGTGCAGAGAGGTATATCCCGTTTCTGGAAGAAGAAGCGAGATTGCTTGAAAAAGCGGGAGCAGAGTTCATTGTCATGCCCTGTAATTCTCTGCATGTCTTTATCAAAGAAATCAGAGCAGCAGTACGCATTCCTGTCCTTAGTATCGTCGAGGAAACCGTATCGTTTATGAAAAGAAATGGCTTCAAGAAGGTGGGCATCGTTTCCACTTCCGCCACCATCGAGAACAAACTGTACGAGACGGCTTTTGGTGAGAATGGTATCGAATATGCTACCCCAGATCCATTACAGCAAGCGAAGATGGGACGATTCATTCACAACTTGGTGATGGGACAGCAAAAGAACACCGACAGAGAAGAACTCATTGAGATTATTGCCGGTTTCGAGGGCAAAGGCGTTGACTGTGTTGCTCTTGCTTGTACGGACCTACAGTTGCTCATCCCGAAGCATTCGACATTGAAAATCGTGGACACCATGAAAATATTCGCAGACGCAACGGTAGAACACATCCTCGAGGGGAAGTAATTGAGAATGCTGGGGCTAGCACTCCCCCAAGATTGAAGATGACGGGCCTCGGGCTACATACCCCCCCACACCCAACTCCACTCAGGCTGCGTGAGAGTATGCAACAACAAGCGTGAGCATTTCATGGCTTTGTTATAGGGTACCTCCGACTAACGCCCCAGTAAGGAAATCCGTAGCAGGATGGTCTTGAAATACATCCTTCCAACGAATTACAGTGCTTTCTATTGTGTTCCACCCTATACTGTCCGAGGGCATTGAGCGAAGCGAAATGTTCTCGGCCAGAAAGGGGTCGGGAAAACATTTGTTTTCCCGTGGAGGAAGGATTGGGAAAACCGTGGGTTTCCCAGGAGGCAAAGGACATTACATTCCCAAAAGCGTTCGCAATTCTGATTCATCAAAGCCAACCACGAGCTTGTCGCCGACGAAAATGACTGGCACGCCCATTTGTCCGCTTTTTTCGATCATTTCTTTTCGCGCCGCTATATCGGACGCGACATCCTTTTCGGTGTAGGCAACATTGTTCGCCTTGAAAAATTCCTTCGCCATGCCGCAAAAATGGCATGTAGGCGTTGAATAAATAGTAACGGGGTCGGTTGTCATAAGGCCGTGCGCTTATTTGATAGGAAGTGCATTTTACCATATCACCTTCCGGCAAGGTGTGGATTGTGCGGGATACGAGAATCGAACTCGTATCTGCTGCTTGGGAAGCAGCCGTTCTACCACTAAACTAATCCCGCGTTTATTTTACGAAATTCGGCTTCGCAGCCGTACGGTCCGGATTGGCCGCACGAATATTGACCGAAGCTAATCCCGCCTGCGCTAACGCTTCGGCGGGCAAGCCCGCTTCCGTTCGTGCGTGGATCTAGTTTAGCGCGAGGTGGTCGGTGCCTCAAATAGCGCTATTTGAGGC
>JBAQPT010000070.1:0-1772 GCA_049306055.1 Minisyncoccia bacterium
GTATCTAATGGGGTATTATTGAGGCGTTAGACAGCGCCTGAAGAAGGCGGTGTTTTGTCTGCATATTTTCCACCGTTTTCTCATGCCTTCACGGAGTTTTCACTCGAAATTCACACTATAGCCACCATGGCAAAAAAGAAAAATAAAAAGGCCAAAGCAAAATCGAAACCGCACAAGAAGCGGTTGGTTGTGAGCGCGAAACAGACGAAGAGGGTTGCAAAAAAAGGCGCGAAGAAAACGGTTGCGAAGGCGGCAAAAAACGGGAAGGGCGGAATGAAGCAGGAGCAAAAACTTGAGGCGCTCATCGTGATGGGTCGCGAGCGCGGGTACATCACGTACGATGAAATTCTCCGCGAGTTCCCGACGATCGAAGACGACGTCTTGATGCTTGAGGACATGTACGAGAAATTCTCGACCGCAGGCATTGATGTTCTCGAAGGCGGCAACATGCTCGAAGATTCTTCGGCGTCCGGCGTGCTCGAGAAAAAGAAATTGCAGCATCGTCGTTCCGACAGTGCATACGACTCCGTGCAGATGTATTTGCGCGAAATCGGTCAGTATCCGCTTCTCAATGCCTCACAGGAACGTGAACTTGCAAAACGCATTCTTGCGGGCGATGAAGAAGCGCGCTCGATTCTTGCGCGCTCCAACCTCCGCCTCGTTGTTTCTATCGCAAAGAAGTATGTGAATCGCTCTCCGGATTTGACCCTTCTCGATTTGATTCAGGAGGGGAACCTCGGTCTCTTTAAGGCCGTTGATAAGTTCGACCACTCGAAGGGCTTTAAATTCTCAACCTACGCTACATGGTGGATTCGCCAGGCAATCACACGTGCGTTGGCCGACCAGTCGCGCACGATTCGTATTCCAGTCCACATGGTGGAAACGATCGCGAAATACAAGCAGAAAGTGCGTGAACTTTCGCAGCACCTCGGCCGCGATCCGCTGCCGGAAGAAATTGCCGCGGAAATGGGTATTGAAGTTGATAAGATTTACACGATTCAGAAAATCAATCAGGATACTGTCTCCTTGGAATCGCCGGTGGGGGATGATGATGACGAGCGCTCGACCCTTGGTTCGTTTATCGCCGACGAAACCATCGCTTCTCCGGATATGGACGCGTCACGCCGCATTTTGGCTGAACAAATGGGTGCGATCTTGGACGAACTCTCTCCGAAAGAGCGCAAAATCCTCGAAATGCGCAACGGCCTCACTGACGAAGGTATTTGCTTCACCCTTGAAGAAGTCGGCCGCGAATTTGGTGTGACGCGTGAACGCATCAGACAAATCGAGGCGAAGGCGCTGGAGCGAATTAGGTTCCACGAACGAGCGAAGCAGTTGAAAAGCTACTAATTCGTCAGACCTGCCCCGTTAGAGGCCGCTTGCGGCTCTCTAATGGGGTTGGAGCAAAGGCATTGGAGCGTATCAGGTTCCACGAACGAGCGAAGCAACTTAAATCGTATTAGGTGTTTACGGGCTCTAGTAACCTCTCAAATTTCTTGCCGAGCAGGATTGTTAAAAAAGTGTTAACGGGAAATAGTAAAATCCCGTAAATCAGCAAAACTTTCTGCCAGAATGCATATTTTGCATTCAGTTCGTTTATCACGACAACTATTTCGAGACGGTCTCTCGCAATTTCCAAAATCCGGTAATTATAAAATTCTGCAACTTTACTCCAATAATCTAAAAAGAAAATTTCTCCGGCTCTATATTTTCGACTCTCTTCAGAATGAGCCTGATTAAAATCATCCAAAGTCATGGTGTTCAGATTTTTC
>JBAQPT010000071.1:0-5264 GCA_049306055.1 Minisyncoccia bacterium
GTACAAAATGCGCGTGAGCGCCGAATGAAATCAGCATGGTATTCTTCCCCATATGATGACCACTATCGAGGAAAACGAGAGCCTCGCGGTTAAACCTGAGACGATTACGCTCGCCGAATCAAGCACATATTCGGAAGTGCCGACGCAAGCGGATGTATACCGCGCACCCGAACGTTTTTCCCAACCGCAAACACTTATCCTCATCCATGGCCAAGCAAGCAACGCGGAAACCGACTGGTCAGACCTCATCGCGCAATTCGTTGAAAACGGCTTCAATACGGTCGCAATTACCACTTCGCGCAAATTAACCTTTAACGCGTACATGGGATCGTTGCCTGCCGGTCAGGCGCCGGATTTTGATGCATGGTCACACGATGCCATGGGTAAAAAAGATTTCGCGGCGGAGCTTAGCGAAGTCGAAGCTGCCGCACGCGCCGGTATCACTAAACTTGGAAATCGCGCCGGCACGATCAATGTTATGGGACATTCGTTAGGAGGCACGCTCGCTGTCGAGCTTGCTTCTCAATTTCGGGACATGGTGAAAGGAAAAGTGGTGCTCGTCGCACCATCAGCAATAGTTGACGAAGCTGGATCTCCAAGAAAAGTGCGCTCTAGTCCTATGGTTGGCGAAAGCGCGCCCGATGCAGATACGCTTCAAGCGCACTGCCGGGAACTCGGCTCGCGCGCGTACGTATTTTTCGGACAAAATGACGACGGAATCGGAGAGAATAACAGGGCGGTGTTCCGCGACGCCCATATGCTGGGCGAGGTACTAAAGGATGTTGGGCACGGTATGGCGAACCCGAATTTGAACTTCCTACCGGGCGAACCACAAGGAGAACTTCGCGCCGCGAAGCGCAAAGAACTTTTTGCTAAGGCAATCGCGCACCTCAGCCGTTAATTACTACGCAAAGTGCGCAAAGGGCTTATTCACATCCACCTCTCGGCCGTAGCTCGGCCACCCTCGGGCGAAGTCCTGCGATCGAGCCTTCCCTATTGCGCTCGGCAATGTCTCGCGCGACCCCACGCACAACACTCCACGACGCCAAACAACGCTATACTTCTCTTAATGCACACGGTTCCGTATTTTGGTTTTGGGACAAATGCGCACCCCAGTATGATCGAGGCAATTATCGGCCGTGCCCCAGAAGGCCGCCCCGCGTTTATCAGCGGCTTTGAGATGATCGTCCAGGCACTCCGCGATGTTCCCGACACCGCCCTTCTCTCCGCTCCACTGCCGATTTCCCCGCGAAAAATTCTGCGCCGCAATTGGGATGACCGCTTCGCCTGCTATGGCATCCGACGACATGAAGAGCGCATGGTGCGCGGAGTCCTCTGGTCCATTTCCCCCGAAGAGCGTGAGATTCTATCGTCGTGGGAACTCATCCCGTTTGGTTGGTCGAGCAACATCTTCGTCGACGTGATCCTCTCTGATGGCACGACACGCCCCGCTCAGACAGAATGGATATATGACCAACCCATCGAGCGCGTTGTGGACGGTCGCAAGTACCCCTATTTTATTGCACCCGAAGAAGACATGTTCCGCGTCGCACGCCACGCCCGCCGCGAATATTACGCTGCGGCGCTAGAGCATGGGCTGCCTCGTTAGGTGGAGCACCTTCAAGCTATTTCACTTGTGTACTTACCACGCGAAGTGAGCAAATGCCTTATTTGCATCAGCCATTCTGTGAGTAGTTTCCTTCTTGGTGACGGCTGCGCCTTCACCCTTGATCGCAGCTTGGATTTCCTTAAGGAGTGATTCGTGGGCAAGGATGCGCTCAGTGTCCTCGAACTAACGCTCCACTTATTTAGTCTTTTTGGCAAATCGCTCCAATTCTAGAGCGTGCACAGTTGTCTCCATCCAACTGTGGTCGCCACCACGCGTATCGTCAACAACGTCACTTAAGATTTCTACTCCCTTTGACATATTTACTGTAACTCCCGTCTCCTCCTTCGCCTCGCGCGTTGCAGCCATTGGAGTATCTTCGCCCGGATCTACCATGCCACCCGGTACTGCCCATGAACCGTCAGGACGCTGAATGAGCAAGATCAAACCACCATCTTTTAGATGTTCGAATTTTTTTATAGCCTCGTTTACAAACTTACCGTGACTTGCGAAAAGACCGGTTTTCATTTTTTCGAGAGAATCAGGCGTGATTTTGAACCAACCGCGTCCACGTATCTCGTTTGGATCAATACCTTCTGCTGGCTCATGTGTAACATCAACATATTCAAGCCCAGCCAGCCCAACATCTCGTCCGTTATATTTAGGATTTGGTATGTACTGTGTAAACACATCCGATTCAATGGTACGTCCAAAAATGATTGCGTCCGCGGCGTGATTTGGCCCAACTTTCCCCAACAGGGAATCTTTTACTCCGGTTCTACCAAACGGGAAAAGAGGCATTCCGCTGTTATCAACATAATTTACAGAACCCTTGTAGTGCTCGAATAGGTTCCGGTTATATTCTGGATATTCGTCACGACGAACAAATGGCCCCCTATGGCTGTAAATCGCGGTCTTGAGTTGACCCTTTGAATAGAGCTTTTGCAACTCTATCCAAGCCGCCGCTTTTCCTTCCGCGGCATCCTGTGTCTTAGCGGCATGTTGAGCAAAAATTTCATGCATCACATTCCCCACGTCGACTCGTTCTTTGACTTTGTCGAGTTCGGCCTTATCTCCCTCAAAAAGCTTGGTCCAGTTGTCTGCATAGGGGGGTTTGCCATTGAATTTTCTGGCATAAATAATGTCATTCACTTCGATTGGGATACGTGTAGGGACATAATTTATATCGTCTTTTGGACCCCAACTTTCATGACCTGGCCGCACAATGCCTCTGTGGAGATCTTGGGGGAGCGGAGTTCCTTCTACACCAGCGATTGGCAGTTTGGTAAAAACATTAGAAAATTGTGCCCGGTCACGAAGATTGCCTTCAAGGCCTGCTAAGCTTTCTCGGGATTCAGTTGCCTCAGCCATAGTGTTTGAGCTTTATAATACCCTTCAATTATAGCATCACAAATACATGGACAAAGACGAGTCCTGAGGATTCTCGCGCAATTCTTTTACCAATTTTGCGAAGAAAATCTTTAAAATCGAACCTCATTACCAAAATGGGGTTGAGTATTGTTTTCAATACCGTAGTCGCCCGAAAGTTACCACGCAAAGTGCGCAAACGCCTTGTTCGCATCCGCCATGCGGTGCGTTGTTTCTTTCTTGGTGACCGCTACACCTTCGCCCTTGATCGCCGATTTGATTTCGTGAAGAAGTGATTCATGCATCGGCTTCCCCTTCGTGCCTTCGGCCGCTTCTACCATCCAGCGGAGGCCAAGTGCGAGGCGTCGCTCCGGACGAACTTCGCGCGGGACCTGATAGTTAGCCCCACCGACGCGGCGAGAGCGGACTTCAACCGTCTGAGATGCGTTATCAAGCGCTTGTTCAAAAAGCGCGACCGGATCGCCGTCCTTCTTCAATTCATCGAAAACCTTGTACACGATCTTGCGCGCCGTGTCTTTCTTACCGCGCTCCATGACGTAGTTGATCAACTTGGAAACCTTAACAGATCCGTACACTTCATCCGGACTAGGCATGTTGCGGTTTTTAACTGGTCTACGCATATTTGATACTTAAAAATTGATACTTGTTTGATACTTGATACCTGCTACTTATTTAGCCGCTTTGGGTTTCTTGGCTCCATACAATGAGCGACCGCGGCGGCGCTTATCGATACCAGCCGTGTCGAGCTTGCCGCGAACGATCGTGTAGCGAAGACCAATGTCCTTCACGCGACCGCCGCGCACCAAGACGACCGAGTGTTCCTGGAGGTTGTGGCCTTCGCCCGGGATGTAGGCAGTGATTTCCATACCATTAGAAAGACGGACGCGGGCGATCTTGCGGATAGCTGAGTTCGGCTTGCGGGGAGTCTTGGTCGTGACGCGAGTACAGACACCGCGCTTGAAAGGCGAGTTGAAAAAGGTCGGGCGGTTCTCGAGTGTATTGAAACCACGACCGAGTGCTCCGGTCTTGGATTTGTAGACGCGCTGCTTGCGTCCTTTTCGGATGAGTTGATTGATTGTTGCCATACTTTCTACAAAAAACGGCGCTTTTCAGCGCTCGGGCAGTGTACTATGACTCCCCCGCTGACGCAAGTTTCAGCCTATACCCCCGCAACCGCACGCGCAATCGAATAGACAAACGATCCAAACGCACCACCAAGAACCATCACAAAAAGAATCACGATACCGAATCCTAAGAAAGGATTGTATTCAAGCTGCGCACGAATGCGATCGTACTGCATGCGGAGGCCCAGGGGCAGAATTGCCGAGAGAATTTTCGAACCGTCGAGCGGCGGAATTGGAATGAGGTTGAAAATACCAAGCATCACATTCACGACAACAACGATGAAAATAACGCCGTTTAATTCTGGCGAGAGAAGCTCAGTGCGAATGATGAGCGCCGAAAGCAGTGCAATCGCGAAATTTGAAAGCGGCCCGGCAAACGCGACAATCGCCTCGCCCCAGTACGGGGCTTTCACGAGATTGTAGGGGTTGTACGGCACTGGCTTTGCCCACCCGAAAAAGATCGGTGAGCCCGAAACGGCGAGGAGTAAAGGAAGAAGAACCGAGCCAAACGGATCAAGATGCGGAATCGGATTCAGCGTGAGCCTCCCCGCGTATCGCGCCGTCGGATCGCCAAGCCTATCCGCCGCATAGCCATGCATCACCTCGTGGATGACCGCCGAGAGCATGATGACGACGATAAGGAAAACGGAATCGAGAAGTTCCATTGCACGAGTTTACCATATACCCTTGCTCTCTTTTCTATACACCATAGACTAACGGCTGGAGGTGACACATGGACGATCTAGACCGACTGCCACACCAAGGACGTTCGCGCGCGCACGAAGGTCGCATTAATACGGGGAGCATCACCGGCATCGCCCTCGCTCTTGCCTGCCTAGTTCTGATTGCCAGCATCGTTTTCGGCTCGTAAAAGAGGTTCGAAACCATCGCCCTGGCCCGACCGCATGAGGTCGGGCCGCTTCTTTTGCATTTTCCCCCTATCTATCGTATAGTTCCCCGACATATGGCACGGGAATGCGTCATCACAGGTAAAAAGAGCCGCGTCGGAGGCGGGTATTCTAACCGCACGCGCGCGACTAAATTCACGCCGACGGGTGGACGCCGCCGCCAGGTAAACCTCCAGAAGAAGACAATTTTCGTCCCTGAACTCAACAAAAAGGTCACCATCAAGGTCTCGGCAAAGG
>JBAQPT010000072.1:0-1748 GCA_049306055.1 Minisyncoccia bacterium
CTTGAAGGCACGCCAGTAACGGACTCCGTTAAACTCAACGAAGCGAAACGCATTGCGGAAGTAAGTATCATGCCGGTGGAAGTTGTTGAAGACAGTCGCTGCCCACAGGACGTGCAGTGCATTCAGGCGGGCACGGTGCGCGTTCGCGCTTCTGTTACTGCGCGTGGTGATGCTGAAGCGCAAGATGTCATGTTCGAACTCGGCGTTCCGATGACGCTTGGCCTCGACCAAGTAACGCTCGTCTCCGTCGAACCAGCGCCAAAAGCAAATGCACAAATCGCGCCCAGCGATTACGTCTTTACGTTCACGGTTGTGAAAGGCGCGGGCACGGAATTTTTCAAGGGATAGAACCTGCCTGAAAAGTCCACCTACTTCGTTGCAGGGCCCCTGCATCGCCCTCACCGTATGCTCGATACGGCTCAGGCGATGCTTTCCCCGCGCCTCGTATCTGGAGCTTTTCAGACAGGTTCCGAGAAGTCGCTGGGCCTCTGCCTTGCGTCCAGAAATGCGACAAGTAAGCTTGGGGGAGGTCAGTTCAAACGGAGGTAAGGACGATGCAGATATATACAGGCAAAGAATATGCAACATTTCCTAAACCCGTCGGTGGATTTAGGGGTTTGATTTGTTGGATTGTCGGACATAAAAAATCTGGGCAGGTTCTTCCCAAAGTGCGGCGCAGTTCGTCGGGCCACATGAGCGACGGATGGGTGGGGCACTGTAAACGATGTAAATTGCAGGAAAGATTCCAAGGGCCATTTCTTGATTCAAGAAACGTCTTTTGGCGGACTCGCGTTGCTGTTAGGGCGTTTTTTTGGCGCAAATGGGATCAATTTAAGAACTGGAGAACGCTTCGACATCCACGATGAATTGCTTGCCTATCGGCCCCGCCGTGTGCGGGGCCATTCTTTTGCTGGCGTTTTTGAGGTGAGACGGTATGCTTCTTGATATGAAAATCCCTCGCCCAGAATCCAAGCAACCAATACCCTCGCATGCAACGCGTGTCTTCAAAGGAATTGTTTTCGATGTGTATCACTGGGAGCAAACAATGTTTGATGGCTCGACAGCGACATTCGAGAAAGTGAAAAAAGCAGACACGACGGTTGTGTTTCCGGTCTTGCCCGACGGTCGCATTCTGCTCACAAAACAAGAACAACCGGGGAAGCCTCCATTTATCGCAGGCGCGGGCGGTCGGATGGAAGAGGGAGAAGAGCCAGAAGCTTCGGCGCGACGCGAGATGTTGGAGGAGACAGGATACGAAGCCGAGAAATTAGTGCTTTGGTATGCCGAGCAGCCGATGAGCAAAATTGATTGGGCGGTGTACGTATTTATCGCGCACGGAGCAAAAAAAGCAGCGGATTTGAACCTCGATAGCGGCGAGAAGATCGAACTGTACCCTGTCACATTCGACGAATTTCTCACGATCGGCATACAAGACAATTTTGCGGAAAAAGAAATTGTACCGCTTATCTATGCTGCGAGGGCGGACTCGGCGAAAAAGGAAGAATTACGGAAGCTCTTCCAGTCGTAGAAAGTTTATAAAAGTTCACAGGAAAGGGAAGCTACTGCTTCTCTGGCTTTTTAGAGAATTTGTTGTAGAGTGCTGGCTGGCGAAACTGGCAAACAGGAGATTCCTATGCCACTTGTTGTTGTTTCTTACAATCCTGACTTTGTCACTGAAAAGGATCGTCAGACTCTGGGGGGCTTGCTCCAGCAGATTGTTGCCTCGCGGCTTTCATGCATGGATTCGC
>JBAQPT010000073.1:0-2746 GCA_049306055.1 Minisyncoccia bacterium
AGGCATATCTGCTTGCCGCCCGCGACTCAAATCATAGCCGATTGAACCACACGAGTTTGATCCGTAAAAAAAGCGACCTCGTCGAAGAGGTCGCAAATAGTGACGTCGATGCGCGTCACCCGCCAAATATTTTCACAAGAATTGCTGTGATCGCTATGACCGCTAGCCAGAACCACCACGGTTTGCCATCCGCACGTGTATGTTGGGTAGGGCTCGGCCTTGCATCGGCTTCGCGTACCTGCCACGTTCCTGGAGTGATGACATATTCGCCGGTACCAAGCTCGCCGCAGAGTTGACCATCGAACACGAAGACTTCATGGAATCGACCGGGGGGTCCAGTGCGCTCCTCTTGGGCGTCGCTGTCCGGACCTTCGATGAGTTCGGATATATTGGTAATCGAGCCATCGGGTGCGACTTCCAAAATATCTTTGCACGCGCCTGCTTGGCCGAGAATGTACGTCTTTCCGTTAGATTCGAAATTCCGAATCGGCTCGAAGCTGTGGAAGCCATCGGTCAACCTCGCACCCTTCTCTGACAAGAGATAGGTACATGCACCGAGAGTGCCCATCTTGAACTCGCGGCCATCTGCGGCACGAAATGTACCTTGCTTCTGCCATGTCGTGTCGTCGGTTTGTGCATCGACCTGCATGCGAGCGTCCCTTCTCGGGTGGTGAATCTACCGTTGATACAATACGTTGATAAATATAAAAGTCAACGTTTGCTTGGTTGACCCTCAAGCTTTTTGGCTTGTTTTTGGGAGGAGGAAATGTAGAGTGGCGGGAGCTGAAGGAGTTCGGGATGACCTGGCTCTAGATTCAGCTCTTTGGTACATGGAGATGACAATGGCTCAAGCTGATAAGCTCGGTCAGGCCTTGCAACTCGTGTCCGTCCTCATGACGAACACCGATTGGGAGCATCTGGACTGGAAAGCCTTGCAGGACAAAGTCATAAATAAGCCAACAGAGACTGGCGATGCGTTCACAGAATTTTTAGAGGACCTCACGTTACCGCCTCTGCAAATAATGCGGTCATGCAGTATGTCGCTTGAGATCGGAGCGCAGGTCACAATTGCTGATGTACTAGGTCGTGGACACTATTTCTGGGCCGACCTGAATATCAATGACGAAACGTTCAAGAGCTTTGCTCGTCCCAAGACGGCGTTCGTCAATGTAGAACTGGCATGCTTCAGTCGCTGGGTCCGCACCGACAGAATATGCAAAATGCTCGAGTCAATCGGGTATCGCAATGCGGACTTGTTGGAGCTCCTCGAATTTGGTGCCGAACATCCGGATGAGCAACGTGCGTTCGATATCGTTGCGCTTGGAACCAGTGAGCGGGTACCTGACTCAGCGAAGGGGGCGAAGAACAAGCTCTGTGTTGCCAAACTCACCGGCGATGGATCCGGGCGTCGTGACGTTCACCTCGTCCAGCGTGATGGTCGCCCTTGGGATAACGAAACTCGTTTCCTCATAGTTCGTAACAATTGAAGTGTCTTTGGCCCCGCACATGCGATGTGCGGGGCTGATTCTTGCTATAGTTTGCACATGAAAAAGGAAGTTCAGGATTATCTCGAAAAATTTGTTGACGTTTGCAAGGCTATCCTTGGCGATCGTCTTGTTGGTTTGTATCTCGAAGGATCACTTGCTCAGGATGATTTCCAAGCACGCAGCGACATTGATATCGTCGGCGTATGTTCAGAGCCGCTTTCCGACGAAATAAAAAACAAGCTTGTCCAAAGTGTTCGGCATTCGAGCTTGCCCGTGCCAGCTGACGGGCTCGAGTTGTGCATCGTCACAGCAGATACCGTGAAGCATCCTTCGCCGGTCCCGCAATACGAACTCTTGTTTGCGACTGGACTCCGATGGGAGGATAAGTCGGTGCTCTCGGGCACCATGTCAGAACTGTTAATTTATTTCAGCATTTGTCGTGACAAGGGCAAAGCATTGTATGGTCCGAATCCCGCTGAAGTATTTTCACCGGTTCCACCAGCGTGGATTCTTGATCCGACCATTGAACAAATCCAATGGCACCAGACAAAAATTCTCGACGGTGTTGACGATCCTCGTGGAGAACAAGCGGTGCTCAACGCCTGCCGCGCTTGGTACTTTGCTGAAGAGAAAGTTATGCGCTCAAAATCCGAAGGCGCGAAATGGGTGCTTGCGAAAGAGCCGGACAACAAGCTTGTTCAAGACGCTCTCGCGCTCCGCACAGGCGAACGCACCGAGCCGCTTGATGGCAAAGAAATCGAGGCTTTTTTGTCTAGAATTCTAAAAGCATGTCAGGATCGGCGCGATGTTGAGGGGTTAAGAGCGTTGGACAGTGGTATGCTTTCTGTGTGAAAGAAGAAATACCGACAAATTCAGAACCAAACGTAGATGTTCCGGAAAGAATAACGGCATCGGCGTTTTTGTATAAATATTATAGTGATGATTTCACCACGATCCACGAAGAACTATTCACGGCGCCAAATCATGTGTTGGCAATGGAGAAGTTGGAAGAAAAATATCCAAATTATAGCTATGTTGCACGAAAGAAAAGTCTCGAAGATGGTTTTGTCACTTCGAAAGGTCGTTTTGTGGATCGGTACGAAGCGATGAAAATTGCAAAAGCCCAAGGTCAAGTTGAAGATAACGCGAAGACACGAGTATTCCCAATTCTTGATAGTTACTCATTGAAAGACGAATCCAAGCCAAAAGACGACTAAAGGCAAACTGGCTCAATCGGCGGCGTGTGGGCAGCTGAGGGT
>JBAQPT010000074.1:0-2223 GCA_049306055.1 Minisyncoccia bacterium
CTGCGGTACTGGGAGCATTTGGGGTTCTTTCGCTTTTGTATGTTGATCCGTTGGGTATGACGGCATTTGTCTGTATGCTTTTGGCTGCTATTACACTTATCGTTGGCGCGCTTCGATACCTTTGGAAGAATCGTGGCGTCTTCACGAAATAATATGTTGAACTCAGACATAAAACTTGCAACAAATGTTTTCGAAAAACCGGACACCGGACCGACACGCGATGGGTTTGGAAAAGGTTCCGTCGAAGCAGGGAAGGCGGATCCGCGTGTTGTTGTTTTGTCAGCTGACTTGGAAGAATCGACGCGCGCTGAATGGTTCCACAAAGAATTTCCCGACCGCTATGTCGAAATGGGGGTTGCAGAACAAAATATGGCGACGGTCGCTGCGGGAATGGCGAACTACGGCAAAATTCCGTTCATCACTTCATATGCCGCGTTTTCTCCAGGGAGAAATTGGGAACAGATCCGCACCACGATAGCGCTCAACAACGTGCCAGTCATAATCTGCGGCATGCACGCGGGCGTAAGCGTGGGTCCCGATGGCGCGACGCATCAGATGCTCGAAGATATGGCGCTCATGCGCGCGATGCCGAATATGATCGTCATCTCCGCATGCGATGCGGAGGAGGGAAGAAAAGCCACCATTGCAGCCGCAAAATGCGGGAAGCCGGTCTATATGCGCTTTGGACGCGAAAAGACGCCCATTATGACGACCGCAGAAACGCCGTTTGAAATAGGGAAGGCAAGCATCTTTTGGAAATCTGACCTGCCTGCGCAGGCAGGCTCCCCTGCCGTTGCAATTTTTTCCACCGGGTCACTCACACATAACGCACTTCTTGCCGCGCAGCAACTCGAAAAAGAAAATGTTGCCGTGACAGTCGTGAATGTTGCGACGATAAAACCACTTGATCCGCAGATTGTTGAAATCGCAAAAGCTGCCAAAGCAATTGTAACCGTCGAAGAGCACCAAGTAAACGGCGGGTTGGGAAGTGCGATCGCAGAGCTTCTTGCAAAAAATGCACCGATGCCGATTGAAATGATCGGTGTTCAAAATGTATTTGGTCAAAGCGGAACTCCTGCGGAACTTATCGAACACTACGGCATGGGCGTTTCGCACATTGTTGCTGCGGTGAAAAAAGTTGCTGCACGAAAAGGGTAGTATGCGCAAAAGCATTTGGACGCAAAACGTGAATTTCGTTATCTCGATCGTCTTCATCGGCTCCGCCGCGCTTCTCGGCATGGTTCTCATGCTCCGTGCGGCCGAAATGGACAACCCAATTGAAAGTCATTTGCGTGTTCTTGTTGAGGAGGGGGATTTGGAGCGCTGACGTAGCGATGGAGTCTTCCTGGACGGAAGCTATATTTAATGGTAAAAAGTTGACGGGTAAGATAGGTCCAGCTCAGGAGAAGCTGCTATGGGTGGTAAAGGAATGGATGCGTTGCGATGGCTCCTCATTGTCATCGCGCTCGGCATGGTCGGGTGGGGTCTCTCGGAATGTGGAGTCATCCGGCTTCCACAAGCCCCTTGGTCTCCAACTCCCGAAACACTACAACTCCAAGACGACGAAATCGAGTGCGTTATGTATAACGTACTCGTAGACACGAAAGGCTCGAAGCGACGTACTCTGGAGGATGAGGCAAGGGTCATTAAGACGATCTTTAACTATTCGCGCGTCTTTAAAAAACGCGTGTGCGACATACTCTACGGTATGGACGCGCTTGTTGTCCCGGGAACGGTTCGTAAAGGTGTTCCGAACCGACAAGACTGGTACATGTGGTCAGAATTCTCGACTCAATTCAGGCGCAAGCGTGCGATCCGCGAGCATATAAAAGAATTGCTTAAGAATCCAGATCCGACCTGGGTGGCGACAAACTATATCCGCCCGGGACGGAAGCGCACCGCCGGCAATCAGACCGACGATGAGATCAAGGCACTCAACAAAACTTTTGATCCGATACCGAAAGCAAAGGTGAAGGATGAGAAAGGGCACGAGGTAGACGATCCTGCCGAGGAGTTCCAGTTCTTCAAACCGAAACGTTAAATGCGTTCCGCCGCCACAGGTCTACTTCGTGGCGGCGGTTTTGTATAAATGTTTCTTCAAAAACGCAATTAAAATCTTCTCCTCAACTTCCCTTTCTGGCCGGAAAAAAAGAGCGTGGCGACCTCCGGGAAATACGTGCGATTCGTTTTCAGAGTTTCCGTTTTCTTCGATTATCTTTAACC
>JBAQPT010000075.1:0-14516 GCA_049306055.1 Minisyncoccia bacterium
CCTCTCCTTGCGCTACAAAAACGCACAAACCCGGAGCATGCTCCGGTTTTGGCTTTTTGTGCGCAGGAGAGGACTCGAACCTCCATGCCCGTGAGGGCGCTACCACCTCAAGGTAGTACGTCTACCAATTTCGCCACCTGCGCGTGTGGGGATAGTATTACTTATTTTCCTCAGGAGTTCCAGTTTCTGCGGCAACAACCTCAGCTTCAACTGCTTCAGCAACCGCGGCCTCAACTGGTTCTTCTGCGACATTTACATCAGCATCCGTGACCAATTTCTGGCGGCGGAGCTGGCGGCGCGCTTCACGCGCAACCTTATCACGAATGAAGTAGAGCTTTGCGCGACGGACCCGAGCGCGCTTTACCAATTCAACGTGATCGATGAGTGGTGAATGGACGGGGAAAATCTTCTCGACACCGACGCCGGAGGCGACTTTGCGAACCGTGAAGGTACCGCCAGCTTCGTTGCCGTGCTTGCGAGCAAGAACGAGGCCCTCAAATGCCTGAAGGCGGGTCTTCCCCTTTTCCTCGATCTTCTGCCAGACGCGCACCGTGTCTCCCGGCTTCAAATCCGAGATTTTGGCACCGCCTTTCTTTGCTTTTGTTGCAGCTGTCATATGTAAATACTAGGTTGCTTGCTCGAAAGCGTAAAAGCATGGCTTTTCCGCTTTGCTCACTGCGCTGCCCTAGTAACCGCGGCACTTTACCACAGCTAGTAGATGATTTCAAATCCGTCGCACTGTCCAGCTGGCTCCCGCCAGTCCACTTGCACATCTTCGACATGCGCAAAAAGAGAGCCTTTTCTGAGGTGCATGAGGAGTTCTTCGAGTTTTTCCTTCTCCCCCTGAGCCACAACTTCAACATTCCCATTCTCCAAATTGCGCACAAAGCCCGTGAGCGCGAGCTGTCGTGCATGCTTTTCAACAAATGCGCGATACGTCACCATCTGCACGCGGCCAGAGACGATCGCGTGGAATTCTTCCATAAAGTAACTATATCAAGTAGGATACTAGTGTTTGATGGAAACGACCGGGCGATTAGCTCAGTTGGTAGAGCAATCCGTTTACACCGGAAAGGTCACAGGTTCGAGTCCTGTATCGCCCACTTTTTATAGTATGCCTCCGGTTGGAATCGAACCAACAATAGCGGCTTAGAAGTCCGCAGTTATATCCATTTAACTACAGAGGCTCTTTAGTTGTATCAAAAAACTGTCGTTTGGCGAAACGTCACGACGGATCCTGCATTGCAGGCATCTGTTGCCGTTCCTCAAAAAGCGCGGCTCGCGCATCGAATCCAATGAGCACAATTTGAATATCGGTGCGGTTGAGCGCAGTTTTTGGTGTGCCCACCGTAACCTCACTCGTCTCATGGCTCAGCGGCTGGAAAAATTCCCATACGCCAAAACCAAGCCCCGCGACAACGGTGATCATGAAGAGCGACATCACGACTGCCCAGTACGTGCGTGCGAAGCGCTGCCCCGCTTCCGGTTCGTGACGCCACGCAAGAACATTTTTTGTTGAGAAAAATTTCATACGTTATTGTGACGGCGCCATAGTGACGCGAAGACGCGCCGTGAGTCGCCAGGTTTTTTCTTTCTCCAGCCGATCAAGCTCGAATTGTTCGAGCGTCGCAGGAATCGGCAATGTTTCAAAAAGCGCGATCGCGCGCGTAACCGCAGCGAATGAGCCCGATGCATTTACCACGATCGTCACGGCGGAAAGATCCTTGGGCGCATTTGCTGACGGCGTTGCCTCGCCGATCGACACATCCGACGCGCCAGCTGCGCGTCCCGCCTGTTCGATAACTTCGACGGCCTGCAGGATGGAGATGGAGACAAGGCTCTCGAGCGCAGTGCGTTCGGTTTCCGTACTCTCAACAGTCGCCTTCAAACGCGCCGCGCCCTCTCCGCGAAGCGCTTCTTCTTTGGAACGCGACTCTGCTTCTGCATACGCAATACGCTCATTTGAAAGCTGCCGCACCAATCCGCCGAAGCTCGTCCACGCGAGGACTGCAACGAAAACCATAATCCAAGCGAGAAGTGGTGAGCGCATACCTAGAATGTGCCCGTGAGCGTTATGGTAAAGCGACCTTCTTGCGTACCAACGAGCGCAGCGACCGGCACCGCAACCGAAGAGAACTTGCCACTTTCTTCGAGCGCGTCGCGATATGCGTTCACCGCCTCGCGACGTACGGCAACACCGGAGAGCACGATACCTTTGTCTGAACCCGACTGAAACGTGATCGTTGTTATCGAAAGGCCATCCGGCTGCAATTCGAGCGCATTGCGGAGCGCATCCGACGGCGTTGTTGTCGCGACGACAAGCGGCTGCAAAGCAGCGAGCAGTGTTTGTGCGCGGAGTGCCTTTGCGCTGTCGTCGCGCGCACCATTTGCCTCTTCAATCGACGGCGCATTCAAAGACGCCTGAGCAACCTGCACCGAAAAGAATGCTGGGAGGAGTGCGAGAATAGCGAGGAGCGCACCAAGAAACAAAAGAACCGCGGTGATAAAAATGTACCGCGCGCGCATGCTGCGATCAAGACCTTTCTTTGCTTCTGGTGCAAGGACATTACTCATACGGAAACGCCGCGAAGCGCGAGGCCGATTGCGGTCGCATATTGGAACGACGTGCGATACGGAATCGGTGGAATGTAATCTTCAAATGACGCGACGTTGCGCCAGACATTTGGTCGCTCGGTAAATGCATGCACACGTCCCGCAACGTATTCAGGAAATCCTTTCAGATTCACGCTGCCGCCGACGAGATACACGCGCTCCACGGGACTGGATCGTTCGTTCGTTTCCGCGCGACGCGTGTCCCAGAAGCGATAATGCTTTGCGATCTCGTCCGCAAGTTGCGACGCAACTTTGTCGACACCATCGACTGCCGCTTTTTTTGCCGGATCATCCGCGACAAGTCCGTGTTCGTTTTTAAATATCATCGCTTCCTCCTCGGAAATTTTGAGAGCTTCCATGACGGCGCGGCTCATCTGTTCCCCGCCAATTTCAACGGTTGAGGTAAAAATCGGAATGCCGCGCTTTAAAATCGCGACGCCCGTGCGGCCTTTTCCGCAGTCGACAAGCAGTGTGATCGGATCGTCTTCGTGCGAAACCGCGCGAGCAATGGAACGCGCCTCAATTTCGAGCGAGAGAAGCTCGATCCCCGCTTTCGCAAACGCCTGCGCATAGCCGTCGGAAAGTTCACGCGGGAAAACCGTAACCGCAATTTCACTTCCTTCATGTGGATTTACGAAATCAAAATCATATACGGCCTGTTTCGGCGGAATCGGCACACGGCCTTCGAGTTCAAACTCAATAGTGCTCACGATTTGCTCGCGTGACGAGCCTGGATGCACGTGCATGTCGAAAACGTACGCCCCTTCTTCGGGAAGCGCCGCGTGCGCGTATGCGATTTTCGTTTTCTTTCGCACCGCCGTGAGCGCGGTCGCAAGTGCATCGACATCACGCACATTCCCCAGCTGCACAACACCGGGCGAGAGCGGCTCCGAACCATAATTTGCGATCGTGAGGCCGTGCGCGCCACGCATGAGCGTCATCCACTTGATCGACGCGTCGGTAATATCGACGCCGGAGGCGCGAGGCGAAAGAATTCGTGGCACTGGGAACCAGCGCGCTAGCGTGCGCGAGAAATCCATTGCATAAAGTATACCATCGCTTTTCGCGAGGGAGAGAACTATTTCAACTTAGTTCCATTTGGAACTGGATTGTCGGGAATTAAAAGTGCCAGACCCTCCCCTCCAGGCGAAGCAGCGAGCAACATTCCCTGACTTTCAACCCCTCGAATAACCCTCGGGGCAAGATTCACGATGTACGGAAGTTGTTTGCCGACAATTTCTTCCGGCTTTCTGAAAAGCGCAATACCAGAAACAATAGTGCGGGTTCCGAAGTCACCAAAATCGATCGTGCATCTGATGAGCTTGTCAGCGCCCTCCACCATTTCCGCCGCAACAACCATGCCGACGCGAATATCGAGCTTTGCAAAATCATCGTAGGCAATTTCCGCCTTTTGGTCACCTGCTCCGTTAGATCCAACATCTGGCGTTACATTTTTTTCTTCCGTCATATTGAATGATTATATTTTTGAAAACTGAAGTCCGCGGCATCTAACCGGGGTCCATACCCGCACTTTAAGCGTTTTTTGTCCGCGAGTCGAGAAACCGCTGCAGAATAATCGCTGCGGCAGCGGCATCATTGTGCACTCCTTTGGGCGCAAAGCGTCCCGCCTCGACACTACTCCACGCTTCCCATGCGCGATGAATCGGAATAGTGATCTTCTCGCCCAATTCTTCCGCAAAGCGATCAGCTTCAAACGTCACTGGATTCTCAGAGCCATTTGCGGCACGTGTGTCGCCAATCACGACCGCAGCGATATTTTCCTTTTCGATCATGCCAACAATTGCCTGCAGCGCCCCGTCGGTCGGAATGGTTTTTTTGGGAAACGCAAACCCGCCCCCTTCGTCGGAGACCGCAATCCCAATCCGCTTAGCCCCGTAGTCGAGTCCGAAGTATCTCATGTCGGTACTATGGACGAAGTTTACTCGTTTTGAAAGTCTCCGGCTTGAACGGCTTCAGCCGCACGACCTTCGTCGCAAGCCCAGCTTTTTTCAAATCCGCTTCAAGCTTATCGACATATTCCCCTTTCTGATCGTATCCAAGCGCAATAATATCCGGCGCTTCTTCTTGAATGTGCTTGATGTACCCCTTTGCGTCGCCAAGAACTGCGCGATCAACAAGCGGATGCTGCACGATATTCAAAAGCCGCTCACCTTCCGAAAGCCGCGCCGCTTTTTTCTTATGTCGCTTCACGGCACTCATCCGCGCAACCGACACGATCAAATACGGTTCTTTTCCAAGCCTGCGCGCCTGTTTAAAAAAATTCTCATGACCTTTGTGGATCATGTCGAACGTGCCGAAGATCATTATTTTTGTTTGCATGAATTGATTGACCGAGCTTCCAATATATGCAAAATTGCACAAAGTTGCATCTCGCAACGGAAAAATGGACAGGAGTCCCCGATGAAGGCTCTCGCTTTGGCACTTTTTGCGCTGTTTCTGATTAACTCAGCAACAGCCGAGGAAAAGAAGCAGCTCAACGGACATCCAGAACATTACGTCGGGCTGTCGGCGTTTAGCGCGGCAGGCGATCGGATTGGAGAAGTGCGAAGCACTATCCTCAACGACCAAGGCCTGACTACTTCTCTCATTGTCAGTTCCGGGGGGTTTCTTGGTCTTGATGGTCGGCTCGTTCTAATTCCGATCGCCAACAGTACGCGACGCGAAAGCTCGGTGGTAGTGAATATGACTGGCGACGAGATCGCAAAGTTGCCAGAATATCGGGTAAATGTCTGTACTTGTACGTGCCCCTGCACAAGGTAGTTGCTCGCCGCCACTTTTCACCACTTCCTCGCTCCGCGAGGAAGTGGTTTTCGTTTGCGGAGGGGGTGGGATTCGAACCCACGATGCCTTGCGACATGGCGCATTTCAAGTGCGCTGGAATGAACCGCTATCCGACCCCTCCCAATCCGCTTGTTGTAACACGCAGCGGGAAAAAACGCGATACAATATCCCTCATGCCGGAAGAGACAGGGACACTCCGCTGGGAAGCCTACGAGCACGAGCATATCGAGCGCGGCAGCGATTGGTATTGGGCGCTCGGCGTCATTGCGGTATGCGCCGCGGTGACGAGCATTCTTTTTGGCAATTTTCTCTTTGCGCTCCTCATTATCGTCGCCGCATTCACGATCGGCCTCATCGCGTCACGTCCGCCCGAATTGCACGAATTTGAAATCAACGACAAAGGGATTCGTATCGGAAAAAACATGCACTCTTTCGACACCATCGTCTCATTCTGGGTCGACGAAGAGCTCGATGAGCCGCTGCTTCTCGTCGACACCGTAACCTTCATGACTCCCAACCTCATCATCCCCATCGCCGACATCGAACCAGGATTGATCCGCGCATTTCTAGGAGAGCGCGTCGAGGAAGTGCCGATGAAAGAGCCGCTCGCGCACAAGATCCTCGAATTTTTCGGATTCTAACTATTGAACCGTCACAGTTGTTGTAGCTGTTTTCGTTGTCCCCGTTTTTGAAAGGCACGAGAGCACGAACGAAGCGTTTGCGGTGAGCGCGGGCGTTTTAACTGCGCCGGAAACACTCGTCGAGCTCGCATTTTCGTCCGTAAAGACGAGAAGTGTCGGGCTCGAAACGGTACACATTTCCATCCCACTCGTGACCCAGCCGATATTGGCTTTTTCTCCGCTCGCAATTGTTTTCGGATACGCGACAAGTGTGATGCCCGCACGATTCACATTCACCGTACACTGTGCACTGTGAATTTGTCCCTGGTTTGAACAGTTAAGTCCGTAGGTAATCGTGTTTGTGCCAAACGGCGGCACGCCGATTGTTGTCGTCGCATTTCCCGAAAGCGCTCCTCCGGTCGAAAAGTTACTGCCACTTGCTGCCGCAGAATTCTGGCACGCGAAGAAAATGGCAACGTCCATGCCAACATCTGCCGTTTGTGGCTGACACGAAATCTGCGCTTGCGGTCCGCCCGCGCCACCCTGCCCGCCGACCGTCACTCGCGTCTCACATCGCCCCTGCTGGTTACCGTAGCCAACAACCGTCATTACATACGTCGTTGGCACCTGCGGATACACCGTCATCGAGCCGCTCGGTCCGATCTGTCCAGAATTCGACAGTGTCGCGTACGATGCGTTTTGCGATTGCCACTGCAGCGTCGTCGCCTGCCCTGCCGCGCTCACGTTCGACGGATTCGCCTGGATGCTGCAGGTCGGCGTCGGGTAGTTATACGGATTCGAAGAGTTATATGGATTGTACGAACCCTGCGGACATTTATTGAGCATTAAAAGAAGCCCGCCGCATTGTTGTTGGCCATATGGACTAAAAGGATTCGGACAACCAGATATCATGCGCTGAATTGCAGAACATTGTTGCGCCCCGAATGCGCCATAGCCTCCCAGGCCGCCGCCGGTGCGCACAGAGACACCATTTCCGATATCCTGACACTGACCAAATGCGCGCTCGAAAGTATTGCAGCGCTGCAGCCCGTACCGGGCAAGGTCAGCATCGGTGAGCCCGCCGGGTTGCTGTCGAAGACGGAGCAAATCCGCTTCAGTGAGACCGGGATTATTAGGACCTCTATAAATATCTCCATTTGCCCGCGCCTCTTGTACAGCAGCTGAACACGCTCGCTCGTCAGCTCGTCCGCGACACGCAGGTTCTACATCACCACTTCCTGTACGGTCATTTCGGAATGTGCTTGCTTGTGCACGCTCACAGTCACTATCGCACGTTGCCCCTCCAGAAGCAGACGTTTCCCTCGGGGGAGATGGAGGGCTTGCACCATCCACAGAAACCAACCTCCTGTCTTCGGCCGTCACTCCGACGCCACCAATATTGCCCTCAAAATTTCTTCTTGCCTCCGTCGCGAAGTCGTTCATACGAGCCTGCTCTTGAGCATACTGCGTATCGGCATTAATTATTTGTGCACGTAAACTCAAGCGGGTTGCCAAATCATTAGTAGCCTCGAACTCGCGTTGAAGTCGAAGAGATTCGCTGTTCGCGGCCCACAGTGCATTTTCTCGTAGTTCAAACGCACCAATGATCGTATTGCTTGTTTGCGAATTTAAATTGCTCCTGACCCCACTAAGAAAATCATCGGCAGGGTTGGGGCCTTGTGGGCCAGCACTAAAGATTCCATTTTGATAGCCACTTGCCATCCAACTCACGGCCGAACGCGCAGTGGTCTCATTCATTTCAACCTGCATATCAGTCCCGACCCGAACTCGCCGAGGCAATATCTGACATACTTCTTGACCAAGACTCGCTTGGGCATCAAAGCGCGGGAGGCAAACCGCTATCCGGCACATCCAGGTGTTATCGCATTGGCGGCTCCCCACATTAGTTACGGTCCCTCTACATTGATTGATAAACATATTATTCTGCCCTCTCGAAATTGGGATCCTCGCGAGCGAGGCGAGGTCCGGCTGTTCTCCATCGGACCGATTACCCAATGTGATATTAGAAAAAAACACTTCCCCCCTACTCTTCATTTGAATAATGTAATCAAAACCCTTCTCGCATTTCACGCCGCTTTGCGGGGAGCCCGCCGCCGTCGCTCCCTGCGCAAGTTGCGCGTGAGGGCGTGCAACACCATTTAACGAATCAATTCCAATGACCGCCGCGCCGAGAATCACGACAACAAAAAGTGCCGCCACGGGCACAAACCCGCGCTCAAAGAAACGCGTACACGTCTGCATTCGTCAATGATGCGCTCCGCGCGCACTTATCGCAACGCGCATCTGTGGAGAGAACAGGATGTCCACAGTGTCGAACGTAGGATATTCCCTGCAGAGTAGTCCACCTTTACAATGAACAGCATGCGCGGATCCTTATATTCTGACCAGATACGGGAAGAGGTTGATCGTCTGCGCAGTGAGGGAAAGTCCTATGCTGAAATTCGAATGATTCATGATATACCCAAAAGCACGCTTTCAAATTGGTTGGGTGAAAAACATGTTGGAATTTTTAACAAAGAGGCGCAACTTGAACATTTAAAGAAAATTCGCGAGCTTTCGGCGCTCAAATTACGGAAGGCGAAGATCGTCCGCGACGAAATACACGCAGCGCGCGGTAGAAAATTCGCACGATCCCTTCCTTCCCACAATCTGACTCTCCAAAAAGCCCTGCTCGCGATGCTCTATTGGGCAGAAGGAAAAAAGGGAGGAGGAGCACTCGTGTTTGCCAATACTGATCCACGATTAGTTCTGCTCTTCATCACTATGTTGCGAAATTGTTTTTCGATCGATGAGCATAAATTGCGTGCCCGCGTGCATTTACATTATTATCACAACAAGAAAGAATCATTGCGATACTGGTCAAGGTTATTAAAAATCCCCCCAGATCAATTCGGGAAGTTGTATATTAAAAAGCGAAGCAAGAGCAGGAAATTCCGGCAGAATTTCAAGGGAATTTGCTTTGTTATCTACAGCAATACTGGGCTTCTAAAAGAAATTCTCGCTCTTGGAGAAGCGATTGGTGACCAAGTAACTCTCAATAGTGCTCCCGGCAGGAATCGAACCTACATTACAAACTCCGCAAGCTTGCGTCCTATCCATTGAACGACGGGAGCGTCCGCCAACCATACTCGAAAAATAGTGCCCCGTAAAGCTACTTTACCTTTTTCGAGAGGCGCGATTTCATACGCGCCGCGGTGTTCTTCTTGATGATGCCGCGCTTCAAGCCTTTGTCGATCGCTTGGAATGCTTTCGAAAGATTCTCCCCATTGGCATTCTTTTGGAGTTCCTTTACGGCATCGCGCATAGCCTTCGAGCGGCGCAGATTGAAAACGCGTCGGCGGCTTGCGGCGCGGTTGGCTTTCTTGGCTGAAGATGTATTTGCCATTCCCGCGATACTACCCCGTCGCGCGCTTTCGCGCAAGACGTTATGATGCAGGCATGATCGGACACCTTGAAGGAACCGTTACAGCCACCCGCGCCGGGTACGTCATTCTGTCAGCAGGCGGCGTCGGCTACAAAGTCGCCGCAACGAAAGAAACACTTGCCGCTCTTGCGCCCGACACGAAAGTCGCCCTGTGGACCCATCTTGCGGTCCGCGAAAACGCGCTCGATTTATACGGCTTTCGTTCTGAAGACGAACTTCGCTTCTTCGATCTCCTCCTCACCGTTTCCGGCATCGGCCCCAAGTCAGGGCTCGCGATTCTCGACATCGCTACGGTAGAAACGATGCGAAGCGCGATCGCGCGCGGAAACGCCGAATATCTCACCAACGTCTCCGGCATCGGCAAAAAGACGGCGGAGAAGATCGTGCTGGAGTTGCGCGATAAAGTTGGGCTCGCCGCCGCAGGCGAAGCGGGCACGACGCTTGGCGACGAAGAAGCGCTTGAGGCCCTCTCCTCACTCGGCTATAAGCCACACGAAGCACGAGAAGCGTTGCGAAAAATCTCACATGAATTTGAAAACTCGAACGACCGTTTGCGTGAAGCGCTCAAAATCCTCGGGGGCAAGCGAACATGAAAAACACCATCAAATCCGTGATGCCGTCGTGGCTTCTTTCCGCATATCATTTTTCGATCGCGTTTCTCGCGGCGCTTCTCTATCGCTTCCCTTCGCGCCATCTGGTAGTAATCGCGGTCACGGGCACTAAAGGGAAATCGTCGACGCTTGAATTTCTGAATGCAATTTTCGAGGCAGCCGGACATCGCACCGCACTCTCGTCCACTATCCGATTTAAAATCGACGACGTTTCGCAGCCGAATTTGAAACGCATGACCGTGCCCGGTCGTTTTTTTCTGCAGAGCTTTCTTTCAAAGGCGTACACCCGCAACTGCTCGATCGCACTCATCGAACTTACGAGCGAAGGAGCGCGACAATTCCGCCACCGTTTTATTTCGCTCGACTGCCTCATCTTTCTTAATCTCGCACCCGAACACATCGAGTCGCACGGCTCGCTTGAAGCATATGCAGATGCGAAATTTGAATTGGGGCAGCAATTACTTCGCTCGCGCAAGCGCCGCGTCATGGTCGCAAATGCCGACGACAAAGAAAGCGCTCGCTTCTTGGCGCTTCCTGCCGACGAATCACTTCCGTTTTCTCTTTCGCTCGCGCAACCATTTGAAGCGGGAGAGCGCGGCGGCTTTTTTACGTTCGACGGATTCCGTATCGATGTGCGCCTCCCCGGCGTTTTCTCACTCACCAACGCTCTCGCTGCAGCGACCGCCGCACAAGCGCTCGGTATTCCTACGCAAGCAATCGCACGTGGCATTGCCTCTGTCGAAAGAATCCCGGGCCGCGCAGAAGAAATAGTCGAAGGCCAGCAGTTCCCGGTCATTGTTGATTACGCGCACACGCCCGATAGTCTCGCCGCGCTCTACAGCGCATTCAATATGCGTCGCAAGATCTGCGTCCTCGGCGCTACGGGCGGCGGCCGCGACTTGTGGAAACGTCCGGTCATGGGCGCCGTCGCCGAAAAGTTTTGCGACACCATCATCATCACCAACGAAGACCCGTACGATGAAGACCCGCGCTCGATCATGGATATGATCGTTGAAGGAATCAGCGAGAAAAAACCGGACATGATTCCGGATCGACGCGAAGCAATCCGCCGCGCGCTCGAGATCGCACGAGCAAGCGACGCCGTTCTCATCACCGGCAAAGGCACCGATCCAACGATCCAGGGCCCGCGCGGGACGAGTGTTCCGTGGAGCGATGCCGAGGTCGCGCGTGAGGAGTTACGCAAACTGCTCGGCAAGCGTTGAAAACGGCGGATATAATAGAGCATGCTGAAGCAAATCCTCATTGCCATCTTCGCATTCATTCTCCTTGCGCTCATTGTGATATGGGTTATTAGCGGCGGTCCGCGGAAAGTGATTTCGGAAACAAAAGAATCTATTGCGTCCGCGGTCGCGCCGAGCGAAGACGTCGGCTTTCGCCTTCCGTGGCAACCTGCGCAAATTTTCCCGACGATCGACATCACTGACGCACTCAACTTCGCCGACGAAGCAGAGACAAATATCTACGGCGACTTCTACGAAGAAAGTCCAGAAGAGCAGTTGGCAGAACTTGAGGCCGAATATGATCGCCTCCAAGCGGACGTGGGCCAGCGCCGCACGTTCGGCGAACCATCTCGCTTCGTCGGAAAAATATCAATCCAGCAGGATGTCTCTGGCGTCCGAGAAACCGATCCGCGCGCGGAATACATCCAGATCGTTGCAAACTATGGAAACGACGTTGAGATCGATATTGCAGGCTGGACGCTGGAAAGCGCGCTCTCTGGCGCACGCCTCGTGATTCCGCCAGGGGCTTCGCCATATCTCGCGGGGAGTGCTAATGCACTGGACGCTATTTCACTCGAACCAGGCTCCCTCGCACTCGTCGTCTCAGCGCCGTCCCCCATCGGTATCTCATTCCAGGAAAATATGTGTACCGGATACCTGAGTCAGTTCCAGCAGTTTGCCCCGCCGCTTTCCGAAGAATGTCCTTCCGCCTCGTCCGCAATTCCGCTGACCGAAGAAAATCTGCGCCGCTATGGCGATTCCTGTTTCGACGTCGTCGCAAATCTGCCGCTCTGCCGCTTCCCGCAAAATCTTCCTCAAACTGTCGTACCCGCATGCCGTGACGCACTGCTGCAAACACTTTCGTACAATGGTTGCGTCTCGCAAAATCGTTTCCGCAGCGGCTTCCAGAAAAATATGTGGCGCGTGTACTTGGGCGCCTCTGGCGAATTGTGGCGCAATTCGCACGATGCGATTCGTCTCTTGGACGCAAGTGGAAAAACCGTTAGCGTGTTTGTGTATTAAAGAGAACGATGCCGGCGGCGACCGCAACATTGAGTGATTCTTTTTTCCCGCGCATTGGAATTTCAATAAGCGCATCACACGCGTCGCGAAGCGACATTGAGAGCCCCCGCACTTCATTACCAAAAACAAACGCCGTAGATGCGCCCATTTTGAAATCACGATAAGCGCGCGAGCGCGTATCCTGTTCGACGCCAACAATTCGATACCCGGCTGCACGCGCCTTTTTCAAAATCGCGTGCGGTGTTTTTTCGTATTCCCACGGAATATACCGCTCCGCGCCGAGCGCGGTTTTTGCAATCTCTTTTTGCACGCGTCCGAACTGATCAACGGGCCGTGGCGTGTATCCGCTGATATATATTTTTGATACCCCCGCCGCATCGGCCGTACGAAAAATCGAGCCAACATTGTGAGCACTTCGAACATTGTGCAAGACGATTGCGATTTTAGCGTTCATTGCCGCCACCTTAGCACGATGTTATCCTGTGCGTACATGCTCTCCCTCTTTCCCGAACTTCTCTATCTCTCGCCGATGGCAGCATTTCTCATCCGCATTGCGGTCGGACTATTGCTTGCCTACGCAGCATATCGCCACATGTCGGACACCGCGCTTTGGGTTCGAATTCTGGCCGGAGTGCAAGCAATCAGCGCTGTTCTTCTTTTTGTCGGCGCGTACACGCAGGCAATAGCTCTGTTTGCATTCGTACTCGCCATTCTCTCACTCGCAACAACGAACCGACGCATCTATCCGGTGAGCACACTGCTCCTTGGAGCAGTACTCGCGTTCACGCTCATTCTCACCGGCCCCGGTCCGTTTGCGTTTGATTTGCCGCTATAAGATTGGAAAAAAACGTTTTTTGCGGGTAGGATACACGTGTCCCGCCGATACGAAACGTTTATGCGGGGCAGTCGGAGGAAATGAGAGTAACCTCTCGTTTCGCTCCTCCTTACCGCCTATAGCTCAGCTGGTAGAGCAGCTCCCTTTTAAGGAGAAGGTCCCAGGTTCGATCCCTGGTGGGCGGACAAGTTTGAATCCCGATCGTACAAACGATCGAAATGTCTTTGTTTTCTTGCTTTCTTCGCAGGCTCTAGCTGAGTGTAAATCTTCTGGAGGGCAACGGGAAGCTTTTGTATTGGTGTTAACGAATTGGTGCTGCGAAATATAGCTTTTTTGTCTTTGCGAGGGAGGTTCTAACCAAAGGCCACAAAACGCTCCTGACAAGTCTCTCTGGGACCGAAAGGAACGGCGGTCTTTGCCTAATCAATTTTCGTCGGTCTTATATGCCAGTACGTACACATCCTCACCCGGGTATCGGTGGATTTCCGGTCTCACAAAAGTTCGTGATAGTTCTCCGCTCCAATCGCCTTGTTCGTGATAATATCTCACGGGCATAAGGCCTCGTTCTTTGTCCAACTGTACATCCAAATCACCGATTGCTGCCACAAAGGAGTCTCCAGATCCACTAAGCACGTCGTTCAGCTGATCCCCAGCGTCCATTGCCATTAGCTCTCTTAAACCTGCCGGTTTCAGGTCAACGTTCTGATTAAAAAAATTTCTAATGTCCATGAAGTGGATGCCGAGTCCTGGCAACTTTGGAAATTTGCACAACACCAGCGACCTTTCGACGATTTTAGCCTCTTCAGCAGATGGTTGGATAGGTTTTTCGTCCAATAGACGCTGAACGTCAGGGAAGCCCGTGGCCTCCTCCAAACTTTGCGCGTTATCGACAGTACATTTCTCCGATAGGGTCAGCACCTCCACTTTAAGTGGTTCTTTACTCTCACGCATCTTTAGTAGCCGCTCCTCACGACGCACAATAAACCCCATTCGTTCTGCTCCTATTAAAGCAGGTGATGATAGATCAGCAGGAGTTTCGGTCTCGCTTGTAGCCGCCTCGTCATCTGGTTGAAATTCATCTACCGATTCGGATACTTCTGGAACATGAGGCTCCGATTGAGGGCTCGATGCCACTGTTTTCCGCCCACGTCCTTGCGCTGTACTCGACACATCATCGTTTTTAACATCTCCTGTTTTAATAAACGCTAGATCTTCAGACGAAGGTTGCTCGCCTTTTCGGTGATCGTTGTAGATCTTGAAGAGCGCTCGTCTCACTGCCTCATTTTTGCCTGCGAGCCCTTTTTTCTGTAGAAAGCGATATTCGTT
>JBAQPT010000076.1:0-5123 GCA_049306055.1 Minisyncoccia bacterium
TTCGAATCCCTCCCTCTCCGCAAAATTTTTTGATGATTTTAGGTTGAAGCTTAGGCGTTTTCTGTTTCTCGTTGAATCGCTGGAATCCATTGGCTGCCCGCCCGCTGCCCAACATCGGTATGCATCGCCGATTTTGGGCTCAGCAGGTCTATTGTTGTTCGTAACGTTGAGGGAGCCAGGTGTGCATACCGCATCGTCATCTTAATATCCGAGTGTCCGAGAAGTTCTTTGATGGCGATCAGAGACGCGCCTTTCATTGCAAGATGCGAAGCGAATGTGTGTCGGAGAGTGTGCCAAGTAAACTTCCTCATGCCCGCCTTCTCACGTACCTTGTTCAGCTGCCGAATGATATGCTGGCTGTCGAAGGGTGTCCCGTCATCGTTTGAGAACACAAACCCCGTCGCCTTCTTTCTCTTGAAGAGAATCTCGTACACATCCGTATGTATGGGGATGTGATGCTCGCGATTACTTTTCGGCGATTCCAATTCTTTTGTACGGTCGTTCAGGTTATGCCGTACCGTCATAGTCGGACCTTCCCAATTGATCGAGGACCATTGGAGCGCTCTCAACTCACCCTGTCGCATGGCCGTTCTGAGCGCAGTAAGCATCATCTCCCGCACAATTCCTTCCGCACTGGAAAGCAGCAAAGTACATTCGTCGGCCGAGAGATAGTTTATCGGCGACGGCGGACATTTCAGGTGCACGATTTTCGGTGGCATCCGTTGGATTTCTAACCACTCGTATGCAGTCCTTATACACTTGCCAAGCACTGCAAGGCGATTGTTTACTGTCTTTCTCGACACGCCTTCTTTGAGCGCGTGAACCTTGTATCGCTCCACATCCCGCGTTGTAATCTTTTCAATGGGCATTTTGCCGAAGAAAGGAATCAAGTAAGAGCGAAGGATATACGTTTTCATTCTTTGTTCTTGGTGTTTGTTATTTGTCACAACGTACTCCTCGAACCACTTCCATGCGAAATCTTCAAACATATGCTTGTGCGATGCTTTCTGTGCCTCGCGGCTGATGTCCTCTCCGCGTGTAAGCTGACTTCTTAGCGTCGCCTCATACGCCTTCGCATCCGCTCTCGTGTTTTTAGGGCTACGTCTCCTGATCCGTTCACCGTTGAATCTGAAGTCGGCGTACCACGTGTTCTTTATCTTATGTGCCATATCCGTATTAGCCGATTGATTCCACACTATTCTCGTCCAAATAAGAATCGACATCCTCTTGAGTGAACCTCACACTGCGTCCAACCTTGCGGAAGCGCATGCGACGCTGATCAAGAATGCGCCGCACACTTGTTGGGGAGACGTTGAAGAATCTCGCAACATCCCCAATGGTCAGTAGCTGTTCAATTGTCGGTGCAGAATCAACCGATTGATTGTCAAAGAACGCTACGGGACCGGTAACCGAAGCAACCGGTGAGCTATTCAACCCTACCATTACATCGACCTTTGATTTATCCCCATAATGACTCACTCGCTTCACCCCGTCAGCGGGCAATCTATTCTTCTCGTCCATATCATCTCAATAACTAACCCCGTTTGCACAGAGTCGTAATGGATCGCGGGCGTCTAGTCGATGGAACCACCATCACCTAAATAAAAGTCGGGCGGCTGTTTGTTTGCCCCAATGTAGCACGACCTATTAAAAGGCGAAAGGGTTGTGTCCCACCCGCTTCGTTCCTCAGACGGGTGGGTGAAGTTATAACCAATGCTTCTTACGTCTCCTGTGTTGTGTGTCCCATCATCCGTCATCGTCTCTATCGTGCCGTCCCTCGGAGGCCTAGGGGCACGGGACAGCACGATAGCTAACTTGTGATGGAGAGACATGGAGACACAAAACTGAATGATTGGGTGTAATGAGTGCCTCCAAATATTGATTAACCAACTCATGTGATTGTCTACAACCGGCATGGCGTGTTTGGGGAATAAGCCTGTCCTGGTGGACTAAGACTCATGGACTTTGGGGTGTATAACGCTTTCTCTCGTATCCCCAACCTTCTCCGTATCGGCCTAGCCATTTCAGGCTATTGTTTGCCCCCTCTCTTTAACCCTGGGTGGGACCTCATCTAAGAGGCGATTTCAGTCTTACCTCCATGGGCAATGCTCGTGTGCTTGGTGACGTGGAGAAGGTTAGTCCCAACATTCACCAGAGGCTGTTGTGATATTCCCTGTACAGGCTCTGACGAACCCGAACCGTATATGGCTGCGCTGGGTGATTATCTCAACATCGGCGACTTAGTGGCATCCGCAGGGGGCTCTACCGATTCGCCTTACCCTTGTCTGCAGTGTGGCTGTTTCGGGCGCCTATTCGATAAGCACAGAGTAGCAGACGCCTAAATTTCGACTGCTGAAAAGAGGTGTGGGATAACTTCGTCCCGCCTAAATGTGGTGCTTCCGCTCGGATATATCTACCGAAAACATCGTGCTTCTATCCAAATCCCGTCGCTAAAGTGCATAAGCCTTGCAAAACTCGATAGCGCCGCACATGTTGCCATTGTCGTTGTGGAAAATATCGACGCTGATGATTGGTTGCTCTCCAATTTCTCAAATAACGAGCATTTCAACAAATTATTCTCATTCTTGGACTCCGAGGTTAGACCACTTTCATTCGGACGCGCGAAGCAAAGAGGTACCGTCGCCCCGTGACTCCCGCGAACGACCGGAGTCACATTCGAACCACTGGGCAGTGGCACCTCATTGAAGGACTTGGAGTGCATATCAATTAATAAATATGCAGCCATGCAAATACAGACGGTGTACGCCGAAGAATGGGACGACGGCTCGTTGACATACGTGCCTACGGAAGAAGTGCTGGGGTATCGTGCGCTTACTGACACAGGCGTACTCATCGGCTACGGCACTACGAGAGACAGCGCATTGGAGTGCGCCCGTAGAGCCATGTGGCGTACCGAAATTGGTGAGGGATTAGTACCTATTTCCATCGTTCTCGCCAGGTGTATGATGTCAGAACACAACCAATAACGCTCCGAAAGGAGGCACACCTAAACCAGTCGCAAGATTGGCATGGTGATGAGGAGAAATCCACGTGAATACTAAACCGTCCGTTTAGCTCTATTCACGTGGTCCCAAGGGAAACTTTGGGGAGTCGCAAGACTCGGCTAGCGGGCGGCTTCGTGTTATCAGGGAAAGAACACTGACCGCTCGTATTACAAAGTTAATGCGAGCGATATGTTTAGAACTCTAGTGATAATTGCTGACATCGTTATCGGAGGAATGCTGGTCGTAAATCTTTTGTTGGAGGGTGGAATATTCTGGGGGAACTACGCCGAGCAACTAATAACGGCATTGCTTCCATTGGTGAATGTAATCGCGCTTGTGTGGTATCCCGAAGGCAACAATTACGCTAGCTTGTTCTTGCGTCGAAAGAAGCTTGAACAGCAGAAGAAAATAAATGATTTACAGTCCGCTCTCTAATCCACATCTATGACCCTAAATAAAGATATTGTATGTGCATTCATCTGCTCCATGCTTGGTGTTGCTATTACCGTGTACTCCTACGCCGTCATTAGCTCGTTGGCAGATCGGTATCTCTTGCCATACATATACAGCTTCCCAGTGAGTGAGTCCGTGTACTCGTTAGACCGGTTTTACGCCAAGGTCGATTTTATGGACGACGTTGTAGTAGTCATAGCCGGAACCCTCATTGCTCTCGGTGTGTTCTTCACTTCCCGCTACATCTCTCGTACCACTAGCAAGAAACACAGGCTGGCAGCCATTGTCTTCGCTACCCTTGTTGGGGCATATGGCACCTTCGTTGTCGTCGGCAACCTACTATAAGCATGGAAGCGTCAGACGAGCTGGCAATACTCCTCAAGAAAGAATCCGAGCAACGAGGAGAACCCATGAGCGACGCAGAAGCGGTGGAGGCAGCCGCAAACCTGACAGGATTCTTTAAACTCCTCGCCGAATTGGCATGGAAGGACGCGAAGAAGAAGGCACGTCTGAGAAAAGAACCTGTTGGATTTGCGGTGGACGGCCACTATTCATGTCTGGTATGTGGCAACTCTATCGACGAGACAACTGGCTGGTACCACCACGGCGGTCAACGATGCCTCTTATGCCACAAGGCGATACTTGAAGGTGTCATCCCTCTATTCGTCCTACATGATCACGACAGTTATTACAAAATGTGGAAGCTAAAGGATTTCGGCGTGCATTCGGCTACCGCACGCAAAATGATAAAAGATGGCCGACTCAAGGCGCGTATCGTTTTGAATGAACAAGGTAAGCCGCACGAGTACATTTTCCTAAAGAAAGAGAACCCTGAATTGGCAGCGTGCGAGAAATGGAATCCAATCTACAAGTCGCAGAAACGCAATCGAGACAAACGATACACGACCCTCGCAAAGAAAGAACGTGCAGAATTGCGGTTTAAGCGAGGCGTGTAACCATCCATTCACTAGCTTCTTTAATCCAACTATCGTCAGAAAAGACTTTATCGTGCGGATTCTGAATTATCATTGGCGTGTACCCAGGTTTCGATATCTCCCGACTGTCCACGAGATAGAGAAAATATTGATTTCTCCGAATACGTGCCTGCGACACCTCGTTCTTAGACCAAAAGAACCGCAAACCAGCAGAATAGGATTTCACCTCTATGAAGCGATTGTGCCCTAATGACTTCACATCATCGAAAGAGACGATATCGTAGCCAGCAGAAACATCGTAATCCGATATTCTTGCTACATCATCCACCCGTGCGTGCGAACTCAGTCTTTCCTTTTCGAACTTCACGACAAACTCCTCTGCCTCCAAACCTTGAATCTGTTTCTGTTCAAGCGCAGCTCGCAGTCCCTCGATGCCCAACTTCTTTTTTTTAATCGTAGAGAGGAGGTATTTATCGAAAAGACGCTTACATCGTGGATCGACAATTAACTTACGGAGCTGCTTATCAGGGTGGCTATTCAAGAAACCGAAATCAATCAATAGTTGTCTGAAATTCGAATACTTGAAGCCGAACGCACTGTTTTCCATCTGAATCAAGTGATAGACGACATCGTATGACACGTTCCGAGCCGAGAAAATTTGTTGGAAGATGTCGTCTGTCTCGAATATGCAGAAAAGATGCTCAAGTATTTTGAGACGCATATGCCTCTC
>JBAQPT010000077.1:0-4102 GCA_049306055.1 Minisyncoccia bacterium
CACTGGGGATTTTTGTTTAATTGAGGAAGGAAGGGGTCGGGGAACCTGCCGGTTCCCCGCGGAGGAAGGAATGGGAAAACCGTGGGTTTCCCAGGTCCGCAAGTGGTCAAAACGCTAGCTTCGAAAACAAGATCTCCCTTCGGGGAGTTCTTGTTTAAAAAGGTTACAATACTCTGAGGAGAGATACCTGGAGGACTCAAGGTATGGTAGGTTTCCTGATGTACGCAATCTTCTTCGCTTTTTCCGCCGTCATGGTCTTTCGGATCACACACGATCCGCATACCAGAATCCTGGAGATCTGCGCGTGGTTCACCCCGTACCTCATGCTTGCATTTGTCGTCATCCTGTATTTAGCACGCGAGGACACTCGCGAATATTCGTGGGCTCAGTTGATCGGTCTTGCAGCTGCTGTCGCCTATGAGCGCAGTAGGTTATCGTCAATCGGATCGTGATATGGATCCTGATGCCGTCGCGGCGTATCGCGGCGGCTTTTTTGATTGCTCGAATATGCTATACTCCTCTCGCGTATGATTTCTTCCCCACCAGAAAACGAAGATGTAGATTTTGAGCCTGAAGACGAGCTTGGAGAGACGGGCGCTGTAAAGGCAAAAATGCAGAAGCTGCGCGAGCAGTTGAAAGAGGCGCAACAAAAACGCGATGAATATCTTGATGGCTGGCAACGCTGCAAGGCGGAGATGATCAATGCGAAAAAAGAGGCGTCTGAAACGAATTCGCGAGCTGGTGCGCGAGGGAAAGAAATTCTTGTCGAAGAGCTCATCCCCGCCCTTGATGGTTTTGACATGGCGATGCAGGGTGAGGCGTGGAATTCAGTAGACAAAGCGTGGGCGACTGGTGTTGAGAGTATTAAAGCCCAAATAGAAAGCGTTCTGAAAGCGCACGGCGTCGAAATCTACGGGAAGGCAGGGGATACTTTTGATCCGGCGTTGCACGAGGCCATCCAAGAAACCGAAGGCGGCGAGGCGCATACGATTGCAAAGATTTTTCGGCGAGGCTATCGAACAAAAGAGCGCGTTCTTCGGCCGGCGCAAGTCGCAATGTATTCATAACTTGACACCGCAACAAAGCAGAGTTATATATCTTCATCACCGTTATTAGTTCCTTAGAGAAAATAATTGTATGGCAAAAATTCTTGGCATTGATCTCGGTACAACGAATTCCGCGATGGCGGTCGTGAAGGCAGGCGAGCCTGCAATCATCGAAAACGCAGAAGGCGCACGCACAACCCCCTCTGTCGTAGCAGTAACCAAAACCAACGAACGCGTCGTTGGGCTTCTCGCGCGTCGTCAGGCAGTCACTAACCCAAAAAACACCGTTTATCAAATCAAGCGTTTTATCGGCCACACGTTTGATGAAGCGAACGTGCAGAAAGATAAAGCGGCCGTACCGTTTGAAATGCGAAAAAGCGCAAATGGCGGCATCGAAGTGCAGATGGGTGATAAATGGTATCGACCCGAGGAAATTTCCGCGATGATCTTGCAGAAATTGAAGCAGGATGCGGAAGCGAAGCTCGGCGAAACGATTACCGAAGCTGTCATCACTGTTCCGGCGTACTTTAACGACGCGCAGCGCGCCGCCACAAAGGATGCGGGTAAAATTGCCGGACTCGACGTAAAGCGCATCATCAACGAACCGACTGCCGCGGCGCTTGCGTACGGATTCAATAAGAAAAAGAACGAGAAAATCGTCGTGTTCGATTTCGGTGGAGGAACGTTCGATATTTCCGTCCTCGAAGTCGGTGATGATGTTATCGAAGTTCGTTCGACTGATGGTGATGCGCATCTCGGTGGAAAAGATCTCGATCAGAAAATAATGAATTGGATCGCCGATGAATTCAAAAAGGAAAGCGGCATCGATGTGCGAAATGACGCCTTGGCGCGGCAGCGTCTCGATGAGGCGGCTGAGAAGGCTAAAATCGAGCTCTCAAGCGCGATTGAATCCGAAATCAACATTCCGTTCATTACTTCTGATTCTTCCGGTCCGCGCCACCTTCTCGTCAAAATGACGCGCGCGAAACTCGAAGAACTTTCTGAAGAATTCATTACTCGCGCAATCGATATTACGAAACGCGCAATGGATGCTTCGCCATTTAAGAATGGTGACATTAACGAGGTGATTCTTGTTGGTGGCCAAACGCGCATGCCGGCACTCCAAAATGCCGTTGAGAAATTCTTCGGTAAAAAGCCGAACATGAGTGTTAACCCTGATGAAGTCGTTGCAATCGGCGCCGCAATCCAAGGGGGAATCTTGCAAGGTGATGTGAAGGATATCCTTCTCCTTGATGTTATCCCGCTTTCGCTCGGGATCGAAACAATGGGTGGTGTTGCAACAAAACTTATCGAACGTAACACAACAATTCCGACATCTAAATCACAAGTCTTCTCGACGGCCTCGGACAATCAGCCCTCGGTTGAAATTCACGTTGTACAAGGCGAACGACCCATGGCGGCCGATAATAAATCGCTTGGCCGCTTCAATCTCGATGGCATTCCACCAGCGGGACGCGGCACGCCGCAAATCGAAGTTACCTTCGATATCGATGCAAACGGTATTTTGAGCGTGAAGGCAAAAGATAAGGCGACCAACAAAGAACAATCCATTCGTATTGAGCAGCGTAGTGGCCTAACGGATGCCGACATTGAAAAAATGCGCGCTGAAGCGGACGCAAATGCGGAGACCGATAAGCAGAAGAAAGAACTTGTGGAAGTGCAAAATGTCGCAGACCAGCTTGCGTACGCCGCAGAAAAAGCACTTAAGGAACATGGCGACAAAGCCGGAGAGGACGTGAAGAAGAACGTACAAGAAAAGATTGATGCACTTAAAGCGGCACGGAATGGAACTGATATCGCAGCGATCAAATCCGCTTCTGAGGCGCTCTCGAGCGCGATGAGCACCATTGGCGAAGCGATGCAAAAGAATCAGGGAGCACAAGATCAAAGTGCTTCTGGTGAACAAAAGAATCCAAACGACGGGCAACAGCAATAACATGCCCGATTCGCTTACGATAGAAGGTAAGCACTATGCACTGCTCGGGACGCAAAAAAGCGGCGCGTCTGTGTACCGTGGTATTTCTTCATTCCTGCGAATCGGTCCCGCTCACGCGATTCAACGCGATCTCGCATTTCATCGGCGCATGGAGCAGGCCAAATTTCCGGTCGCACCAATACTTTCTGAGGGAACGTATGGAGCCGAAGCGTACTTTATTGAGCAATCGTTTGGCGAGCGATCGTTCAGCGCAATGTTCAACGAAGAATATGCGCACAATGGCGCGATTGCAGACGTAAACTTCGACAACTATATCGTGTGCATCGGCAGTTTTTTTAAATCGCAAATGACAACGCGTACGACGTTCAAAGAATCTGATCTGCGTTTTGCAATTCGTCTCGATCAATTAGCGGACGAGTTCCCTCATCTGCGAAATGTGCTTGATGTCACATTCAAAAAAACGATGGAGCAACTACAGATATTTCCAGGCGCTCTTACGCACGGCGATCTTACCGCTGCCAACGCATATCCGACAGGAGTTATCGATCTTGAAGATTCGTTCGTCGGCCCAATCGGTTTTGATATCGTCTCAGCGCTTATTTCAAAAGAATGGACGCCAGAGGGTGACTATGAACCGTCGCCATTTTTTCGCTTTACGGGAGATCAACAAAGACGATATTTCGAATATTTTGATGCGCTGTGCCTGGAAAATAACATTCCGAAAATTTCCGAAGCGGTACAAGCATTCTCGTTTTGTCGCGGCGTCTGGTTGTGCGCGGGAATGGCAGAATGGCCCAAAACGCAAAAATGGCGGGTCGAAAAGCTTGTTCATGAACATCTTGCATGACACATTTTGACATTCTTGGGATGTGACTATAATGATTGGTATGAAAGATTACTATCAAATTCTTGGCGTTACAAAATCCGCCTCTGAAGACGAAATCAAAAAAGCATTTCGGTCTCTCGCGCATAAATATCATCCCGATAAAAAAGGTGGCGACGAAGCGAAATTCAAGGAAGTGAGCGAGGCGTACGCCGTACTTTCTGATACCAAGAAACGCGCACAATACGATCAATTTGGCGCGTACACGCCCGGAGG
>JBAQPT010000078.1:0-5399 GCA_049306055.1 Minisyncoccia bacterium
GATGGACACGGAATTTTGCTGTCCGATTCTCGAGGTCAGTGGCCAATGAAACATCGTACTCACATGATTGCGGTTCGGTGTCGCCAGCAGTCTCTTCTAGGATAATGCGAGCCAGATGCAAGATCTCGGCGCCGTTGAGTACCAGGCAATTCCGCTCTTTGCTGAAGTAAGCCATTTATGCGTTCCTTCTCCTGTGGCCGCCCACGAGGGCTAGGGCCATCCAACCACAAACTGCAAGCGAGCGCCAGAAAAGAAAAACCCCGGCCGCCTGGGTAGGGGACCGGAGTTTTGGGCGTTGTTCCTAATGCCGCGACGGCAGTTCGTCAGGGAGCGTGAGCTGAACAATTCTCGCATTTTCCGCTCGATCGCTTTTATTCACCTTGAATGCAACGGTGACCCCTTTGTATTCAAGCGTACCGTGTGGAATTTCATCTCGACTGTACTGCTGCATGACCAGTGCCATCACGGCGGCGACAAATTCATTGCCGAGCGCATGGATGCCATGAGAAAGTAGTGCGGTCCCTGTGTATAGCTTTGTGACTTCGCCTGGTTCATCGGCCATGTTCTATCCTCCATATAGTCAACCAAGAGAATCCAACCACAAACTGTAAGCGAGCGCCATATCCACAATCCATCCACAGGATGTCCCCGAAATGCTTCATTTGACTCACAGCATGGCTTTGATACTATGCGGCCACGCACGCTCTGTGCGTATTTGTTTGCTTCGATCCCGTCGTGCGGCGTAGCGACCCGCATAAAGCGAAGGGGGTAGGGCAGCAAAGTACCGGAGCACCCAAACGCGTTGGCACAAATGGGCGAATGCCCAGTTATCATGGCTAGCGAGGAATCGAAATGAAAGCTTGCTTTCATTTCGTCCGAGCGAAGACATGATATGAGGACGCAAGTCCGATTATTAGAATTATTAATTTTTTTGGTTGCTGGTTGTGAGTCTTATGACTTATGACTAGTGACTATCAACTAATCTATGGCAGCAGAATTTGCACGAACAAAGCCGCACGTCAACGTTGGTACTATCGGCCACGTCGACCACGGCAAGACAACGCTGACAGCAGCGATTCTCAACGTCCTCTCGAAGGCGGGGAATGGCTACGTGGCAACAGTGAAGGGCGTCGATCAGATCGACAAAGCCCCAGAAGAGAAGGCGCGTGGTATCACCATTTCGCTCTCTCACTCGGAATACGAGACGCCTGCGCGTCACTACGCGCACGTCGACGCACCGGGTCACGCCGACTACATTAAGAACATGATCACGGGTGCCGCCCAGATGGACGGCGCAATCCTCGTGGTTGCCGCAACTGACGGCGTCATGCCTCAGACTCGCGAGCACATTCTTCTTGCGAAGCAGGTTGGTGTGCCGAAGATCGTGGTCTTCTTGAACAAGGTGGACATGGTTGATGACAAAGAACTCATCGACTTGGTCGAAGAGGAAGTTCGCGACCTTCTCGACAAGCAGGGCTTCGACGGCAAGGGAGCACCAATCATCCGCGGCTCGGGCCTCAAGGCACTTGAGAATCCGGATGCAGCAGGTGAGTGGGGCGGCAAGGTGATGGAACTCGTCAAAGCACTTGATGAGTACATCCCAGAACCAGTCCGCGAACTCGACAAGCCGTTCTTGATGGCAATCGAAGACGTCTTCTCTATTGAAGGACGTGGTACGGTCGTCACGGGTCGTATCGATCGCGGTATCGTGAAAGTCGGCGAAGAAGTTGAAATCGTCGGCATCAAGGATACGGTGAAGACAGTGGTGACTGGCGTTGAAATGTTCAACAAGTCCCTCCAGCAGGGTCAGGCCGGTGACAACGCGGGCGTTCTCCTTCGCTCAGTCAAGAAGGAAGACGTGCACCGCGGTCAGATTCTCGCGAAGCCGGGTTCGGTCAAGCCGCACACGGATTTCGACGCGGAAGTCTACATCCTCACCAAGGAAGAAGGCGGTCGTCACACACCGTTCTTCACAGGCTACAAGCCGCAGTTCTACATCCGAACGACGGACGTTACGGGCGAAGTGACGCTTAAGGAAGGCGTGGAAATGGTCATGCCAGGCGACACGGTCACCTTCAAGGTGAAGCTCACGTCGCCGATCGCGATGGAAGAGCAGATGCGTTTCGCTATCCGCGAGGGTGGCAAGACGGTTGGTGCAGGTGTGGTAACCAAAATTACTGCGTAATTTTGGTAAACTCCAAAATCCAAATTGCCAATACTCAAACTGGCACGAAAAAGTCCGCCGAAAGGCGGACTTTTTCGTGCGTTGCGTTTCGCTTAGCGATTGTGTATAACGACACGGTCTGAGTCCTTAAATAGAAGGAGACGACGATGAGAGATTGGAGAACACGCCTCATTGTGTTCCATGGCCAAACCTTGGAGAGCGCCGTTGAGCAAGCCGATGCGTGGACTGTCAAGCAAGATCCTGCCAGCCGGAAAGACTTCGGAACTAAGATCGAGGGGCACGAGAAGTCGTTGCCGTTCTCGCTCGGTCAGCGTGGCAGTTGGACAGTAACCATCCAGTTCCTGGAGTACGTCGAGATCGGCGTCAAAGCCGCCTAGCGCAGAACCAGTTGGCAAACCGACAGGCAACACGAGGCTCGCGAGCGAAATGCTCGGGAGCCTCATCTTTACTCCACCCGCACTGTAAAGCGATTGGTGATTATGTTTCCTTCGTGCATGAATTGACCGAAGACGGTATAGATGCCTGCTGAAGGAAAAACAGGGTGCGCTTCGACCATTGGTCCGAAGCGCGGCGGAGGCGGCGCGTGATTGTGTACGCTTGTTACGCTTGGCAGCGGCACGACTTCTCCCAGCTTGTGTACTTCGCCGTGGGTATGCGCGAATTCGGTAAGATCGTTTTTGACGATGGCAACGTGCATTGCTGCGGCGAGATACGGAGAGAGATCGGTAACAGGCTTCCCGTCTTTTTCGATCGTGTACACCAGCGTTGAAACTTCTCCTGCAAACGGTTGTTGATATTTGAGCGAGACATCATATCCGTCGAACGTTCCTTGCGAAGGGTAGGTTGCTTCTTCCTCGCTTTGCGTCGGTGCGCCCGAGACTGAGACAGTGAGGGTGCGTGATTCAAGAGAGAGGCCATGTGCGTAATCGAGCGCGATAAGGTAGTCACCTGCTTTCGGGAAGGTAAATGGTATGGAAAACGATGCTGTTCGCACAGCCACATCACTTAGTGTTCCGGTGTCGTCGGGATGCGCGTGACGAAATTCCCGCATGTCCTTGCTGATGACGATCATGTGGACGAGGCGTTCGTGCTGCACCGAGAGAAGGGCGGGTTTTCCATCGGCATCACGGATCGAGAAGTTGAGCGTGATCGGGATGCCAGCACGCAGCGACGAAAGGTCTGTAGAAAATTCAACTGATGATTCTTCGGGAGACTTCAAATAGCGATATTCGCGTGCGTCCACAATATGGAAAGAGCCGCCGAGCGTCATGCATCCTTCGTGCGGCGTGGAAGAGACGGGAATACCGTTTTTGCTCGGGAGCATAATGTGCCAACCATTTCCGTCGACGAGACATTCTTTCTTGAACTCATTCGCGAAAAGAAAGACGCCAAGTCCGATGAGCTGGCTCGCGAGAATAATGCCGCCCACGAACCCTGTGGCAAGTTTCAGCGTTAGATACTTTTGATTTGGGATGAGGTAGTTCGTATGCGAAAGGCGATAGAGCGCGATTGCTAGCATAATGCTCGCGATGCCGATGAATGTGCACAGCGCGGCGAGAAGGTCGAACACTCTTCCGTGCGAATCTTTCGGATCAATGTACTCGCGCTCGACAGAAAATTGTGCGGTCGCATCGTATGCATTTTCTTGCGCGACAGCAATGCGAACATCGTGCGAAGCGTCTGGCGTGAAGACTGAGAGCGGGAAGGCGTATCCGCCGTCGAATCGGCGTTCAAGTTCAAGAATAATTCCTTCGTCGCCACCCAGCATGACAACCGGATCTTTTATTTTCTCGCCTCCTCTCACGGTGAGAAGCGCCATCCCGTCTTCAAAGCGAGATTTTTCGAGCGATATTTCGAGCCCGTTGCTCTCAGTTGCGTAGAGGGCGCCGGAATTTTCTTCAAGCGGTGGCGACGTGATGATCATGAGGCTCGAAAAGAACACTACAAGAACGCCGATCGCGAACTCGGCAGGAAGCGTGTAGGGAAGGAGAGAGCCGACAAAACGCGGGTGGTAGCGATTGAGAACGACGTGGTACACAAGGAGCACAGCGGCGAGGACAGCAACTGCACAAAGCGGAATGAATCGCTCGCCCCAGAGTGTTGAAGAAAGATTTGAAATGTCTTTCAAGTGGAGCCAAACTATGTACGCCGCTGTTGGTCCCGTAATCCCAAATGCGATTGCGAGCACTTTAAATGCCTGTGGCAACAGTTCTGTCACGCGCGAGCGGAGTGTGCGGAAAAGAAAGAGTGCGCACACGCCAGCGAGAATACCTTCCCACAAGCCCTTTCCAATGAGATGAAAGAGATTTACGAGAACGGAAAATTCGGGGAAGAATGGATTTGCCGTTGCGTGACTGACCTTGGCGCGAAAGAACGCAAAGACAAGCAGTATGCAAAAAAGGAGAGCTTCCATCCAGGTGAAGCGCGGCGCTGCAACAATGCGTCTCGCGAAGAGTGCAAAAAAAACGGCGAACGCGACTGCTGCGCCTGCGCGAATGATCGTGGCAAAGCCGGAGACGGTTGCAAGGTAGAGCGGAAGCGCTTCTTTGAATGGTAATTCGTGCAACGAGGCGAGTTCAGATGTCTTCAGCGCGACATGCACGAGCGCGCCAGCGAGAATGAGAAATACGCCACTCCAGATCATGATCGAATACACGCGTGCCATATGTCGTTTTTCTTCTGCGCTTGCTGCGGCGTAGCGAAGAACAAATGCGAATAGAATGAGTGCGCCCCAGAGAAAACTATTGCCGAGGAGTTCGACAAACATCGCGGACGCTTCCGGAATCGCGGAGAGCTGCGCGATTTCCATCTGCGGTGCAGTTGGCACGCTGCCGGTTGCTCCGCCGACAAAATACGCATAGCCGCCTTTCGTAAAGTGGCCGTCGTCGGACGAAACCACGCTCCACGTCACGAAGAACGCGCCGTCGCTGGCGTGAGTGATCGGTACGGAAAGTACGTACGGATCGTTCGCGTCGACAACACTTTCGCCAGCGTTCAGGCGATTGCCGCTTTCATCCGCAACAAGAATACGGCTCGCGCCATGTTCGGCGCGTTCGCTGAAGCGGATGCGTACTTCGTGCGGCGCTTCCGAGAGGCGCGCGGACGACGCCGGTTTGTATTCAACCGGCGACGCGTGCGCGCTCGCGAGAAACGGAAGCGCAACGACGAAGAGTGCGATAAAGGATGCGAGGTGCTTCATGTAGGGGTCGCGGGG